>JAJDDG010000063.1 GCA_029260435.1 Phycisphaerales bacterium
TGGTTCGGCACCAACATGCTCGGCGTCGGGCTCCACTCCTACGGCTTCATGGACTCCGCCGCCATGTGGCTCATGCTCTTCATCGCCTCGCAGGTCTTCCTCATGTGCCTCGGCGCAATCCCTACAAACAAATGGCGCAGCGATGGTCCAACCAGTGAGTGCCGGAACAAACAAACACAACCGGGCATCTCCATGAACATGCCCGGTCTATCGTCCACCATCATGCAGTACGACGTGTACAAGAAATCCCCTGCAGTTGCGTATCTCTTGTTGTTCTTCCTCGGGGGTCTCGGCGCCCACCGGTTCTACATGGGACGCGTCAGTTCTGGGATTGGCATGGCGGTCTTAAGCGTTGCATCGATCGTCCTGATGCTGACTCTCACCGAATTCGGCTTCCTTGGGTACTTCGCGCTGTTCGTCTGGTGGCTAGCTGATGCCTTTCTGCTCAACACATGGATAAAAGAGCACAACATGCAGCTCGCATCATCGCTAACGCATGAAAATTGACTCCGCAAAGTTCACACTGTCCCGGAGAGGGAGGATTCTCCGCACCCCAAAACGCTAACCCCTGATTCGCCTCGGGTTCAATCACGATATCGACCGATGCGCCATCGTCTTCGCTTTTTCAGCGTTTAATCGGGTGAATGGGGATTCATATCGGACCACGGATAATCTATCCAATTATGCTAGTTGGCTCGTTCCCCACTGCGGCTGGTCTGCTGCCAGTCGGAATTTTCAACTGTTTCAGTTGCCTTGAATGGCTTGATTCTATTGCAGAAATTGCCGACAATATCGGATATACAGACCTGCGTATCCGCGTTATGTCCAGCTTGATCAAAGGGTCTGTCAAATAGGAGGGATTGAGATGTGTTTGCGAGCGACCGGTCCGGGTCGAGGGGATCACCGTCTGAGTGTTTGGATGATCGTAATGGCGCTTGGGACATCGATTGGTGTTCACGCCCAGGCATCTGGAGAGGATGCCACAAGCAAGCCCGAAACACATACTCCCCACGGGCATTTCCGAACCATTAGCGGGCCGCACACACGACCCGTGCACGGCCCTCGGAGCGAGACACCGAACATCGAAGTTGACGAGTTAACCGGTCGCATCCGGGTTGACACGGAAGACGGCCCGGTATGGATCGATCAATGCCGCACGGGGACAGGCGCGCGAGGGGATGATGTCTTCCCGAGATGCCTTGTGTGTCATGGTGGGATTGAGAATGTCACTGCCAATATGGGCTTCGAGATCGAGTGTAGCTTCTGCCACGGCGGTGACCCCCGGTCTGATACGAAAGAGGGGGCGCACGTTCCGCGCACAACGGCACCCGAGTCCTACGGCAAGACAATCCCCCCGCTGGATGAAGACCTGGCGTATCAGAAGTTTGTGAACCCAACCAATCTTCGTGTTGTCACTGAGACGTGCGGGTTGTGTCATGAGCCAACGGTCGAGCGGGTAAAAAAGAGCATGATGGCGACCGCCGCAGGGCACTACGCGGGCGGGCTCTATCAGAACAATGTGATTGATACCAAAACGCCGATCTATGGCACATTTGCCGTCACGGATGACGACGGTGTGGTGCCGTTTGAGAAGGGGGCTGTCGATGCGCTGATCGACCTGATCATTTACGATCCGAACGCGGATCAATCGCTTGTGGCAACGCACTTCGCGGCTGTGCCTTCTCAGGGATGCGCGCGTTGCCATCTCTGGTCTCGTGGCAAGGGGTACAGGGGAGCGGTGGGCGCTGATGGTACGTACCGCGCGGACGGTTGCGCCGCGTGCCATATGCCGTACGCCAATAACGGTCTCTCGCTGTCGGCTGATACCGCGATCGACCACACCGAGCCCGGGCACCCGAAGTACCACTCGATTACCAGGCAGATTCCGACCGAGCAATGCATACACTGCCATCACCGTGGTGCGCGTATCGGCCTGAATTTCACGGGGCGGGCACAGATGCCCCCCCGCCTGCCATCCGGTCCCGGCATCCCGGGAACAACCGATGAGATATTTAACTCCAACTATCACTACACGGTCGGGGACACGAACCCACCGGATGTGCATCACGAGTTGGGGATGCACTGTATCGATTGCCACGTCGGTTCAGAGATCATGGGCGATGGGAATATCTACGGGCACATGGACCAGGCAACAAAGATCGAATGTCGTTCCTGCCATGGGCTGCCGGGTGAAGCGCCGACCCTACAGGACAACGACGGGGTCCCGCTGCCGAACATTGATTTCGTGTCTCGCGGTGGTCGCGGATCACTCGGGGATGTTGTGCTGACTTCCAAGGTTGACGGGGTGCAACATCTCACGCCGCTCGCGATGGAATTCACCGACCCGGCCTCCCCGAGCTACAACCCCAGAGCCGCCTGCGCGATGGACGACAACCATATCAAGCACGAGGGCGGGCTCGAATGCTACGCATGTCACTCCGCCTGGGTTCCCAACTGTTTCGGGTGTCACTTCGAGCGCAACGAAACGCTCGAGGGGCTCAACCTCTGGACCGGGCTTATGGAAGAGGGCAAGGTCAACACGAGCAACAAGATCTTTGAATCCCTGCGCCCCTTCTCGATCGGACCGAACAGCGAAGGGCGAGTCGCCCCGTATCTGGTAGCGTGCCAACCGATCGCGGATGTCACCGCGGCGGACGGCTCGAAGAAGCTTGACATGGTCATGCCGGTGACCGCCAACGGGCTCTCCGGGCTTGCGCATAATCCCGTTCAACCTCACACCGTGCGCGGTGTTGGCGAGGTGCGCACGTGTGTCGAATGTCACCGCTCCCCCGCTTCCCTCGGGATGGGCACGGGCAACTACTCGATCGCAAGGGAACGCGTCTTCGCTGCCGGTTCAACCGGTGTCAGTGTGTACGATCGCAACACCGATCCGGGGCAGCCTGTGCCCGATGGATCACTCTCAGGTGTCTCTTCCGCTCTCGGGATCGCATCAATAGCGAACACGGTCGAGGGCACCGCCGATTACCTGTTCATCGCCCGTGGGGTGAGCGGCGTGGACATCTTTGACAGACGTCCGGGCGCCCCCGCTGCTGCGGTAACCACCATCACCGGTGTGAATGCGATCGATGTCTCCCGCGTCTCACGCTACCTGTATGTCGCAGATGCCGGGACAGGAATACGCATCTACGACAACGATATTCCCGAAACAGCATCTCTTATCGCGACGGTCCCGATCCCGGGTGTGCAGCGTGTTGTGCCCTGGGGCATCCACCTGCTCGTAGCTGCCGGTGAGGATGGTCTTGTCATTGTGAATATCGCCGACCACAGTGCGCCGTACATCGAGAAAACGGTGTCGCGGATCAACGCGGTCGATGTGCGGGCGTATGCCCACTACCAGTCCGGCTCGGCATTCGCGGTTCGTGCATACGTCGCGGATCCCGACTATGGGGTCCGGATCGTCGATCTACTGCCGGATATCGACAGGGCGCGGGTTGTTGATGAATTGTCGGTGCCCGGCGCTGTCGGGCTGGATTCCTACACACGATGGGTCGACGCAACAGATACAGAGCCATCACGCGAGCACGATTATCTGTATGTCGTCGCGGGCGCATCCGGTTTGTTCATCTACGACATGACCAACCCGCAGAATGTGTTCCAGGTTGCAAACGTGAACGGCCTGGGCGGCTCGGTTGTTGATGTGGATGTTTCCAGCCACCTTGCTCCTCCCGGCACGGACGATTACGCCGTGCTCGCGAATGAATCGCTGGGGCTTCAGGTCGTCAACGTCAACGACCCCACACAGCCGGTCAGCCTTGGCACCGTCCCCGGCTCTGCATCCGCATCACGCGTGTTTACCGAGGTGCAGCAGATGGATCGCTTCCTGGACGAACAAGGGAATCAACTCAAGGAAAACTCGCATCCATTTACCGGCTTCTTTTCACACGACGATATCGTGCGGATTCTCTCCGTATCCGTTCAGTGTGACACGCTCTGCTCACCCGAAGCAATAGGAGATGCAAACGGCGACGGGAGCATCAGCGTCAACGACATTTCATTCGTGCTGCAGAGGCTGGGTCATACAGGGCAGCCATGTCTCGAGGGGGACGTGAACGGCGACGGCCTGGTTGACGTGAACGACATTTCGTATGTGTTGTTCCGGCTCGGCTCTGTCTGACGGATCGCGATTCGGATGTGACAGAAAGGATGACGGCATGCGCTCACGAAAGATGCGCGGGTTTGTACTCAGGAGTGCACGCCCCACGTAGCCCGAATAACGATTCAACGCTAACGGCGATGAATCGTCGGCGATCAATACCGACCTTTGAAACCACAAACCCCTGCCGGGCATAGACTTGCCGAGCAGGGGTTTTGTGAAGCGGAGAGGGGGGGATTCGAACCCCCGATACGGAAAAACCGTATACACGGATTCCAGCCGTGCTCCTTAAGCCACTCGGACACCTCTCCGTGTACGCCATCGGGTATGTGACATGCCCGATGGACGACTGGGGCGAACAGTGTATCGGATCCCTATCTGATCGGCATGACCCTCAGGACACCATTGTGGAGCACGAGGGGGGAGGTAGACTCCGCCGATGGGTATCCGCAACAAACGCCCCGACCTCAACGGCATGCTCATCATCGACAAGCCGCTGACGTGGACATCTGCCGATGTCTGCCGCCTGATCCGACGCAAGACCGGCGGTGCCAAGGTAGGGCACGGTGGGACGCTCGACCCACTCGCGACCGGTGTGCTGGTTGTGTGCCTCGGTCGTGCGACGAAACAGATCAACACGATCATGGAATCCGGCAAGCGGTACGTCGCGGGGATCGATCTTTCCGCGTTCTCCACTACCGACGACGGTGAGGGCGAGCGGACAGAAGT
>JAJDDG010000064.1 GCA_029260435.1 Phycisphaerales bacterium
TGTTGGTCTGCGAGATGGCGAACTCGACGGCTTCGCGGTCGATGATGCGCGGCGGGAAGCCGATCGCAAGGTTTCTGATCGCGGAGTTGTTGAAGCGGACGCGCACGCCGGCGGTGGTGGGTGTGGCGGTGATCGCGAGGAATGCGATGGTGAGTGCTGCGGTGATGATGGTGCGGGTGCGCATGGGAATCTCCGGAAGTTGGTTTTGCCACGGATAGTCTAGGGGTGGGATGGGTGGGGGGACCAGAAGTTTCGGGAAAAGAGCAGGCAGCAGGGATCAGGCAGCAGGAAAAGGTTTGTTTTTCGGCCATGCTTCGCATGGCATTTTTGCGAGGAAGGGGAGATGGGACTTTGCCTTGCAGGCAAAGGGGGGTACTGGAAGTGGGGAAATGTACGCGGAGGTAAGCTGTTCGGATGAGTGATGCACTTTGGGAGACATCGGATGGCACATGGACTGTCGCGTCGTATGTTGTGCGGTCGCTATGCACGACTTCCGAAGTAACTCCCGGGGAATTGTACTTCGTACTTACCTCGCTCGGGATCGAGGATCGGTTCAGGGATCATTGGGACGACCATTTATTCTTCAAGCGTGCGGGCATATCTGCCGAGGCCAGCCGCGCGGTTGATCGCAAATGTGACGGCTGGATAGCGATGACCGGGGATCACGCATGGGCTGCAGGTGATATCGCTGAAGCTCAGCGTCGGTACCAAGAGAGTATCGACAGTCGTGATTCAAGCGTGCTGGTGGGAGTCGGTGGACTCCTTCGGCTCCACTTCGTTCAGGGCGAGCATCAGAGTTGTATCGGCCTTTTTCGAAGAACATGTCCGCCACACGAATATTACGATGAGCACAAGCGGCTTATGGCGGCCCAAATAACCGAGCTACGATCAGGGGAGCGATCCACGAATTGGAATAAAGCATTTAGGCGGCTAGCACGTCGCTTTCGCGGCACCTCATCTTCTTTCATATCAACAGCAAAATACATGTGCCGGGCGATCGTGGCTGCGGCTGTGCGGGCTGATGGCATTGACACAGAACTTCGGCAAATGATATGCGACTATTTCGAGATGGATGCGGCGCAAGTTGATGAACTTGCGCAGGCATTGAGGGGGAGTGACGGTGAGATCAAACGTCTCCGAAAACAGCTCGCTCCGAAGCCAGCAAAGGCCGGGCGAACGCTTGAACATCTTCGGCTTGAAGGAGACACTGCACTCGCACGTCGGCTATGCAAGTGCATCCCGCGATCTGCAAATTACGTTAAATCGGTGGTTATTCTACTGGAGTCATATTTAGGGAGTGGCAACTCCGAGCTTCTGGAGGAGATGGTCACGGCTGGCACTCCGTTTGGGATAGCGGATGCCGATGGTCTCATTCTGTCTGAAGCATTGGAATCCAGAAATGAGCGGATCGCAACTTTGCCGAAGTGCCGACTGGAACTGATGAGACGGTTCAACTCTATTTGCTATATGGGTGGCTATCCGACATGCGATTTTCTCGCGGACTACATGGAAGTGATGCAAGTGATTCGGGCTCCGACTGAGCCCGGAGATATCATCGCTATCATTCTTGATTTGCAATGGTACAAGACGCGATACACGATTGACCATACCGGGATCGATGGCCTGAGTGGGGGACTTGGCAAGACCGAAATCAGCAAACATCGGGAGTGGTTGGAGATTGTCCTAATCAACCACCCGATCGTTACTCACCACAACCACTGGAGCAATCGCGACGATGCGATCGCCGCACTTCACGAAGCATATGTGTTTTTGCGAGACCGATTCAAAGAGGTCAGGCGTGATGAGCGATGGATCAGCGAGTCTCAACTGGGTGACGCGCTCGCCACGCTGTTCGGTAAGAAGGAGTTGGAACGACACGCTCGCCCACTTTGGTTGAGCCCTCAGCATTTGGACTTCTATCTCCATCGATACAGATTAGCTGTCGAGTACATGGGGGCGCAACATTACCAACCAGTTGATCTATTTGGAGGGGAGAAGGCACTCAAAGAGACGCAGAAGCGGGACGATCGCAAAAGAAAGCTGTGCGAGCAAATGGGTATAACTTTGGCTTATGTCACCCACGAAGAAAACATTGGGCAACGCGCCCGCGAAATCTTCGCCGAGTTCGAGGCCGGTGCAATGGAGACAGACGATGGTGCCACTGATATCACATAATTCGGTTACTGGTGGCGATCAGCTTGCCGAGATCACGACTTATCAGGGTGCGATGAGTTTTCGTATCCATGCGATGGGGTTTATTGAGATTGCTCGGGTTGCTGCACACGCGGCTTTGGAGAATCGGACATCCATTGACGCCATTTGCCCATCGATTATCTATACCACCCGACACGCCACAGAGCTATTTCTGAAGCACATCATCGTGGAGATTAACGAAGATTACGGAGTGACTACGGGTGATCCAGATGAAGATGGCAAAGTCTTGTGGACTAGGATATTCAAGCACGACCTCATGAAACTATGGGATGCCCACAAGGGGACAATCATTGAAGTGCTCGGCTATGAAGCGGAGCACGGCGAGCATCCGAATTTCGACCACAAAGCGTGGTTATGTGAGTTTATTTGGATCATCGATCAACTTCACGAGATCGATCCTGATGGGTGCTCATTGCGATATCCCGTCGGTAAGGACAAGGATGGGATGCCAACCCCGAACCTCGGCGGAAAAATGGTTGTGAGCATGGCTCAGTTGGAGCGATTCGCGGATCATGCAGCGGCGTGTTTCGAGCGCTTCAACTCCCGAAACTGCTGACTCACGGAGTTCTCTCTGGAAATCAGACAAATCGAGGCGGGTGTCATTGACGCGGGCGACTTGTGCGATGTCGATCCGGTACATCGGGGAGCGGCGGGGGCAGAATTATTTCGTGGGATCGGCGTTTAGCTCTTGTCGGCTTTGGCGCGGAGCTTGCGGCCCTTCTGGTGGACCTTTGGTGTGACGTGGAAGGTTGCGTAGCAGCGGCCGACGCGTTTTTCTTTTTCGCCTACCTTTGCGAGCCCCTGGTAGATGTTGATGACGACATCGATGTTGAACTCGGCGCGTGCGGCGACGAGGGCGGCGAGGTCTGC
>JAJDDG010000065.1 GCA_029260435.1 Phycisphaerales bacterium
TGGGTGTTGTCGTGTTCGACGGCAAGTCGATCGCGCTGGCAACGCCGCAGGCGGGTTGGGGTTCGGGCAAAGGTCCACCGGAGTTCACGCTCGACCACAAAGCCGCAAGCGGGACGAACATCGAGGACGCGCTGCGGTTCGCCCGCGCGATGTTCCCCCCCGGCGCAGCGAGGCGGGTCGTGCTGATCTCCGACGGCAACGAGACAGCGGGGGATGCTGTTGGTGCAGCGGCGGACCTTGCAACAAGCGGGGTGGCGGTGGATGTGGTGCCGCTGGCGTATCGCGTGGAAAACGAGGTGCTGGTGGAGGCCGTGGATGCGCCGCCGCAGGCGGCGCGGGGCTCGCGGGTGGCGGTGCGCGTGGTGTTGCGATCGACGGGTGCGGCGAGCGGGCGGCTCGACCTGCTGTACGAGGGCGAGCCGGTAGATCTGAACGGCGCTACGAAGGGGACTTCGCGCCGGGTGACGCTTTCCGGCGGCAGGCATGTCGAGCGCGTGACGGTTGAATTGGGCGAGGGGACGGTGCACCGCTTCGAGCCGGTGTTCACACCAGACTCGGTTTCGATGGATCAGCTATCAACGAACAACACCGGGCGGACGTTCACGGTCTCGCCCGGCAAGGGGAGCGTGCTGATCGTAGACGGGGTGAGCGCCGGGGATCCGCAGGGAGAGGGCGCAACACTCGGCAAGGCGCTGCGGCGCGCGGGGATCGACGTGGTCACCGTTGCGCCCGAGGAGATGCCGCGGGATCTGCTGACACTGAACCAGCACGACATGGTGATCCTGCAGAATGTGCCGGTCGAGGCGGTGCCCCGCTCGATGCACCCCGTGCTGACCGATTATGTGGAGGGGTTCGGTGGCGGGCTGGTGATGGTGGGCGGGCCCGATTCGTTCGGCGCCGGGGGTTGGCACGGCACCGAGCTGGAGCGGATCCTGCCGGTTCGTCTGGATCTGCCCGAGCAGATGATCACATCAACCGCAGCGATCGTGATCGTGCTTGATTCTTCGGGGTCGATGGGGCGCCCGGTGCTCGGCGGGTCGCGTTCACAGCAGCAGGTGGCGAACGAGGGCGCCGCGCTCGCGGTGCAGACACTCGATAAAACAGACTTGGTGTGTGTGATCGATTTCGATTCGGAATATCGGGTGGTCGTGCCGCTCCGAAGGAACACCGACCCGAAGGCGTCGGCCGAACGCATCCGCGCGATCTCATCGGGCGGCGGGACGGATATGTACCCGGCGATGGAAGAAGCCGCACGCGTGCTGCGGCGAGCGAAAGCGAAGACACGCCACATGATCGTCCTGAGCGACGGGCAGTCGCGGGGCGATGCGGCGCAGGGGTTCGCGATCGCCGAGGGGCTGTCGCGCGAGGGGATCACGGTCTCGACGATCGCGGTGGGGGACGACGCGGACACGAACACCATGGTGGGTATCGCGCAGCGCGGGCGCGGGCAATTTTATCATGTCGCGGATCCGAACGTGCTGCCGCGCGTGTTTGTAAAGGACGTGCGCGTGGTGCGCAAGCCGCTGATCCGCGAGGCGGTGTTCACACCTGTCGATCTCGGCGCGGGCTCGGCGATGACCTCCGGGATCGAGGGGTGGCCCGAGCTTGGCGGGCTGGTGCTGACGCGCCCGCGTGAGAACCCGGACGTGGTGTACGCGCTATCGAGCCCGGAGGGCGAGCCGGTGCTGGCGAGCTGGGTCGTGGGGCGCGGGCGGGTGGCGGTGTTCACATCGGACGCGTCGCGATGGGCGAGCAGGTGGATCGGGTGGCCCGGGTACAGCGCGATGTGGACGCAGATCGTGCGCGTCAACGCGCGCCCGAGCGGCGCGCGGGCGCCGGAGCTGACAACACAGGTGGACGGCGACACCATGCGGATGCGCATGGATGCGCGCACGGACAACGGGGTACCGATCGATCTGCTGGATGTGAGCGGGACGGTGTACATGCCCGACGGGCGGCGCGAGGTCGTGACGCTCGAACAGAGCGGGCCCGGGGTGTACGAGGCGAGCGTGGATGCGCAGATAGAGGGGAACTATGTGGTGGCGCTGTTCCCCGGGGGTGGATTGGGTGCGGTGCTGGGCGGCGTGAGCAAAAACACTGGGCCCGAGCACCGGCGCCTGCGCTCAAACCGAGCGGCGTTGCAGCGGATCTCCGAGGCGGGTGGCGGGCGCGTGCTTTCGATCGATGATCCGGACGGGGCGGCAATATTTCTGCGGGACGACATCGAACCACGTAGGGCGTCGAGTCCGTTGTGGCCCGTGCTGATTGTCTGGAGTGTTGTTGTGATGCTGCTTGACGCGGGGACGCGCCGGATCGCGTGGGACCGCCTCCTGAGCAGCGCGAGGTTCGAGGAGTTGCAGGAACTGGCGCGGGCGTCGGCAGCGCGGAATGTGAGCGCGACCGGGACACTCGCGCGCCTCAAGGGGATCCGACGCACCGGCAAGGGGGCGAAAGACGGCACAGGCGTGAAACGGAGCCGGGGGGGGAGCGGGGTTCGCCGGGGTGCGAAACGGCGACCCGAACGCCCCGCAGCAAGCGAACCCGAGCAGCGCGAGGCGGTAGACGATGATCCGGGGAGCGAGGAGCAGGACGGGACAGCCGGGCTGTTGGCCGCCAAACGCCGTGCACGGGCGCGGTACGAGGGTGAGAATGACGATAGCGGTGGGCCCTAGGAAGGGTGCGGGTATGCTGGTGGGTTGATCGGGGTGGGTGGTCTCGAGGTGAGGTGCAGAGCGTTGGAACGAGAGGCATTCGAGAAACTTGCATTAGAGCACATGGACGCTGTCTATCGGATGGCGATGCAACTCGCCAAGCACCCCGATAGGGCGAATGACCTTGTGCAGGAGACCTACCTGAAAGCGATCCGGTCCTCCAAGGGATTCGAGGAGCGGGGCGGGGGGATGCGCTCGTGGCTGTTCACGATCCTGCACCACACGTTCTACAGCCTGATCAAGAAAGAGGCCCGCGGGCCGGCGTTGGTGGAGGAGTTCTACGACGCGGACCAGCGGGAGGCTCCGCCGGACGAGGCCCCACCGGCGTGGGATCTGGCGAGCATGGACTGGGAGCACGTGGACGAGCGGCTTAAGCAGGCGGTGGAGGAACTCTCCCCCGAGCATCGGGAGGTATTGCTGTTATGGGGCGTTGAGGGGATGAAATACCGGGAGATCGGGCGGGTTCTGGATGTCCCGATCGGGACTGTTATGAGCCGGTTGCACCGGGCGAGGAAGACTTTGGCAGATTCATTGGAAGAACTCCAGGCTGAGTATGGTTGGAACAGGTGAACCGGGGGATCTACAGATGAACGAGCACACAAATCATCATGATCTGGACCCTGGCACCCTCTCGGAGGGAGCCCGGATCCGCGCGCAGGCAGACGGGGAGATCCTCGGCGGGAACGATGATTCCCGGATTGCATTCGAAGGCGAATTGCGCGGGGCTGTGGGGCGGGTGATGGGTGCAGGCGGCGCTCCGGAGGCCCTCCGCGCAAGTGTTGTTTCGATCCTGCGGGAAACCGAAATCGATGGTAGGGCGGAGGTCGTCCACACCGCGATGGGCGATACAACGCGGCGCAGCTTCTGGAGCGGTGCAGCGGGGTGGCTCGCGGTTGCTGCGGTGCTGGCACTCTCTGCATCACTCCTGATTATGAGCACAAGCCAGACACAGACCGCGCCCGGCGGGGTGAGCGGCGTGCTTGCGCAGGCCGCGAATTTCGTCGTCGGCGAGCACGACGAGTGCGACGTGTACTCCGAGCGGTTCGTGAACAAGTTCAACGCGAAGTCCGAGTCCGAGGCGACGCGAGCCGCGATCGAGATCCTGCACAGGGTACCGGGAGTGATGTCGCTGCCGATCGACGGGTTGCACGAGGCGGGGTACGAGTTTTCCGGGTTGGGGCGGTGTGGGGTGCCGGGTCGCGGCGCATCGGCGCACCTGATCTACGAGAACAAGAATGTGCCGGGCCTGACACTGAGCCTGTTCGTGCAGGTCGATACCGGGGACATCGATCTGGAAGAGGGCAAGAGCTATGTGCACCGCGCCAAGGTGGGGAGCACGGGGTGTATCGCTTTGGCACCAACCGCAGACGAGGACGAGGATGCCCGATCGCTCGTTGTCTGGAGGGAAGATGGGTACATCTATTACCTATTCGCTCCCCACGCGGCGTGCTGCGAGAAGGCGAAAGCGGATTTTCACGCCCCGCAGCAGGAACTCCCGCTCTTTGAAGCCTGAGTCTCGTTCATCCCGTCCGGGTGGGTATACAATCTTCGGCACGCGTTAGGTTGAGACGGACGCGGAACAAGCCGAGGATGCACGATGATGCAAGGGACGTTGACTAGGTTCGGGGTGCTTGTGGTGGCGGTCGGCTTTATAGCGGACCCCGCCGAGGCGCAGTATGCGCTGGGCGACGGGACCGCGCTGGACGCGAACCAGCAGATCGGCTCGGGTGGTCGCAACGTGCGCCGAACCACGATCATGCAGGATCTCGCGCTGCGTAACGCGATCGTGACAGGCACCGCCGCGAGCGGTAAGTCGTTCCGCGGAAGTGTGGGGTACGAATCCGCGAGTGATTTTCGGGGCTCTTTGGGCAGCGACGACCTGTATGCGTTTCAGCGGGACTCGTTCTACTCGGGTCTGGCAACGACAAATGTCCGTGGGCTGAGCGGGCTGCAATACTCGCTCGGGCAGAGCGTCTCGGGGCAGGCATTCGACATGTACGGACAGAACCTGATCGTGCGCCGACCCGGCAGCGCGAGCACCGCCGAGGATCTCGAAGGGGAGGCTTCCCGGGGGTATGCACCGCAGTACGACGCCTACGCCCGGACGCGGGGTGCGATCCGCTCCACAGCAGAGTTTCTTTCCGCGACGTACGACTCGCCGAGCATGCTGAGCATGGGCTTGGATGAACAGGGCATCGAGCGTGCCCAGATCGCGTCACCTCTAACCGGGGTGAAATGGGTGCGCCAGGACAACGGGCTCCTGAGCATCGGCGATCGGTACGAACCGTCGAAGCAACAGGACGACGAAACCGACGAGGGGTTCGTCTCGCCCCACAAGGCGATCATCGATCGGTTGCGGATTCAGGCGGAACGGATCGACATCGAACAGATCCTCCCCACGCAACCTGGATCACAGACAGATGAGCCCGAGGGCGATGGTGATACGGAGGATGACGCACTCGAGCAGCGCCGCCAGGACGCGATGGACCGCCTGCTCGATGCTGTTCGGATCGAGTTCGAGATGCGCCCACCCGAATCGGACGACTCCGAAGACTCCGAATCCGCGGTTGACGCAGACGAGATGCGTGAGCGCTCCCGGCGCCGAGTGATCCAGGAGTTGACCGGGCTCGTTGTGCGGGATCGCCCATCGATCAAAAATCTCATCGTCGGTGACCCGAAGAAAGATCTGTACGCGCTGCATATGAACGAAGGACAGAACGCGCTCGCCGACGGGCGTTGGTTTGACGCAGAAGAACGCTTCGGGCATGCGTTGAAACAACGTTTCGGTGATTCGATGGCCGCCGCGGGGCGGGTGCACGCCCAACTCGGCGCGGGCATGATTCTCTCGGGAGGGAAGAACCTCCGGGATCTGTTCGTTGCGTATCCAGAACTTGTGACGGTGCGCTACGCACCGGGCCTGTTGCCCTCGGAGGAAGCGCAAGCCTTGATCCGTGCGCAGCTCAAGGACCGGATCGAGCGCCGGACAACCGTCGCCGCCGAGGCGGCGCTGCTGCTCGCGTATGTCGGGTACCAGACAGATGACGCAGAGAGCATCGATTTCGGGCTCGACGCGATCGATCAAACGCGAACCGCGCACCAACTCGATCCAGACCCGATGGTCGACCTGCTACGGGCAGCCTGGATGCCCACCGCCGAATGAGCCCGCCGCCCGACTCGATCACGGGGTTCCTCACGGATGGTGTTGTCGCGCGCCTGTGCGAAACGATCGGCGCGATGGGTGCCGCAATCGTGTCGCTGCATGACCCGAGCGGCGCAACGATTCTCCCCTCGAAGGGCGATCCCCCCTGGCGGGTCGAGTTCGAGGGAACAGAATTTGTTGAGCAGGTTGTTGCGCTGCTCTGTGCGGGTGGGAATCTTGACGAACTCGAAACCGGGAGCGCCGCGATCTACGTCGAGCCGGTCCACCTGGGAGACGAGGCGATCGGTGCGTTTTCGATCCGCCCGGAACCGACGACCACACCCGAACGCCGTGGAGCACTCTCGCGCCTCGTCCGCCTGCTGAGCGCAACCGTGAGCGAGTTCTGCCAGCAGGAGCAATCCCTGCGGGATCGCAACGACGAGCTGGACATGCTGTTCCAACTGTCCGGGATGCTCGTTGATGCGAAGGATGTCGATTCCGTGCTCGCTGTGGCGTTGCGCTTCGCGATGCGATTGTGCGATGGCGACGCGGGCGTGGTGCACCTGCTCGACGAGAACGAGACCGTCCTCACACTCCGCGCGCACGAAGGCCTGAGCGAACAGTTTGTCGAGCGACTCGAGAGTCTGCCCGTGGAACAGATCTCCGATCGGGAAGCGTTGGGCGGGCGGGTGCGGTTTGTGTCGGATCTGCTCGAAGAAGGCCGCGCTTTGTACTTGGAGGAGATCGAGCGTGAGGGGTTGGTCGGGATGGTGTCATCCGGGCTGGTGTTCAACGGCGCGCCGCTCGGGATCGTCCGGGTCTACTCCCGTTCGCGCCACGAGATCGACCCGATCGTCCGCGCGACACTGCAGACAGTGCTCGAGCAGGCCGCCGCCGCGGTCGCGAGCCAGCGCCTGCGGGCATCAGACCGCGAGCACCGCCGTGTGCAACGACAGATCCGTCTCGCCTCGGAAGTGCAGCGCCGCATGCTGCCCGCGCACATCCCAGATACCGCAGGGGTGGACATCGGCATGCGCTACGAAAGCAGTTTCGACCTCGGCGGTGATTTCTACGACGTGATGAACCTCAACGGACATATCGGTGTGCTCGTCGGCGATGTGGTCGGCAAAGGGATCGCCGCGGCGCTGTTGATGGCTTCCGTCCGCTCGACCTTCCGCGCCCATGCACACGACCACTACCACCTCGACGAGGTCATGCGCCTCGCGAATATCGCGCTCGTACACGACACACTCGACAACGAGTTTGCGACCGTGTTCTACGGCGTGATCGACCCATCCATCCGCAGGCTGACGTACTGCAGCGCCGGGCACGAGCCACCGTTGTCCGCGAGGATCGATCCGCAATCGGGCGATGTCTCCGTCGAACGGGTGGAAGGCTCCGGCTTGGTGATCGGTGTGGACGACTCGCAAAAATACGAGAAATTCGTCCGCCACCTCGCGCCGGGAGAGGTCATCCTTGCCTACACAGATGGTGCGATCGACGCCATGAACTTCATGGGTGAGCGGTTCGGGCGGGGCCGCCTTTCAAAGGCAGTGCGAGACGTGCTGACAGCGGACGCGCGCGTCTCCGCGCAGGGGGTCGTCGATCATGTCTTCTGGGAGGTCCGCCGATTCGTCGGGCTGAATCCAGCGACGGACGACATCACACTCGTCGCAATCCGTTCGAACTGAAGCGTGTGCGGAGCAAAAATAAAACCGCCCGCGGCTATACCTTCCGCGGGCGGGGGCTCATACCAAACCGTGCAACGATGGAGGGGTGCTTCCGCGTCTTACTTGTCTGCCAGTGGCAGACTCAACGCCCCGAGTTGCTCGATAGAGCCCAACCGTCGCACGCCGCTTCCACGGGATACGCCGACACCGCGTCCTCGCGCCGGGTAATACCACGACGAGAACAGACACACCGATTGCGCAATTGAAGACTCTCAATCCTCTGCCCTGGAAAAAAACCAAGACACGCAATAAATTGGTTTCACAGACGGACCCTGTGCAGGAATCCGCTGCGTTCAATAGAAGAATAGCCCACGTCCCGGTTGAGGCAAGGGCGAATCACCGAGAAATCTGCGGCGTTTGTTCCACGCGTCATTCCGGGACTTTGACCAGCATGCTCCGCTGCTTCACATCAGGCATGCCCGGACGCTTCACGATGATCGGATACTGTCCGTTGAGCAGATTCAGCGGGTACCGGTTTTTCAACGCGATCAATTGGGGATTCCGGATGCCCCGCGTTTCGTGGTAGTCCTGTGGTCCGAAAACGCCGATCGTCACCATGCTCCGGTGCTGCCCGTGGTGGTAGAACGCCAACTCGCCCTCACCGCGAAGCCGCAGCGCCGCCTGCTCCGCAGCACGCTTCGCCTCGAATTGATTCGAGGACTCATACACCCCGATCTGCAGCGTGTACTCCGCCTTCGAGCCATACCGCCGACGGGCCGACTGCAGACTGAGCTCGGGTACCTGCCCAGGATCCGTGATCGTCGGCGGCGGAGTGAGAAACGCCCGGACAAACGGCCTGCGACCGTTCTGCGTGAAGGCGTGAATATTCTGGAGATCGCGGATCGCATGCTGATCACCCGGGCCCGCGTACGACCCCATCACCACCGCAGACCCATCCTGCTTCCGGATCACACGGACATCTCCCCGCCCAAGCATCCCCCCAAGCTCGCCCGCTCTCCGCTCAGCAGATTGCATGTGACCAGCCCCTGTGAAGTGTTCGAGCAAGATCCCCCATCCCGCCGCACCACGAGCTTGTGAGGAGTCGCCCGTGCTCTCCTGCAGGGCACCAGCCGCCGGGTTCGAAGAGAACACACGCTGCCCCTCCTCCGCATTAATACGCCCACCACGAGTCCCGTCGCCGCTGCTGCACCCTGTGCAGAGCAGCGCGAGCAGGAACATCACAGAAATGCCGTTCGCCACGATCCGTGGACACATCGCTCCCTCGATCATGGTGCGATTAGCCTGAGTCTTGAGTAATTCGATCATTTTCTTTGTGGTCCCGGAGGATGTTATTCGTCTAACTTCTTTGTTTAAAACACTTTAGATGAGACATCCCAAAGAGGACAAAGTTCAAGCATCCACTGGAGCCCCGACGATATTTACTACTGCACGAGGCAATTTGTTCGGTATTCGATAGGAACCCATCTGCTCCATTGAGTTGAGCAGGACAGTCGATCGATCGCAAATCGGCGCTACTATTGCGCGCACCCGATCGTAAATCAATCAGCGGCTCGATCACTAGCGAGACAAGGAGAACTTCCAAATGACACACATCACCAACACCACCACAACCGCACGCACCAACATCTCACGTTTCTCACCAAGCCCAGCTTTGCAATCCCAGTCCCATCAACAGAGCACCAAGGAGACCCGCACAGTGGGCACCGATCAGGTTCAGATCTCAGACGCAGCTCGGAAACTAGACGCTCAGAACAACGGTGCCCCGTTCCGGGCCGAATTGGTCGAGCGCGTCCGCGCCGAAATCGATTCCGGGCACTACAACCAAGACGCTAAGCTCGATCAGGCGATCGACGGCCTTCTCGGAGATCTCTCCTGATTCACCCGACCGCCCCACCACCCGCCCTACCCGTCTCCGTCGGGTGAGCGCTCAATCCGAGTCTCATCCTTTATCCGCGAACCATCCATCAAAACAAACTGCGCTTCAATACGCAGCGTTTCGGCGCGGATCGCACCACCAGGAATCTCGGTCAACATCAAGCGATAGGTACGCGTGACCCGATCGTAAGGGCGCGCGTTCTCATCCGGATCCCGCAGATCGATCACCCACCTGCGGATCAATACACCCCGCCCATCCCGCGCTCGATCCTGCCCATACAAAGAGACCGAGATCTCGCCTAACGCCTTCGCCGGATGTTCCCACCGATCCAGAAGCTCGAAATGCAGGTCGAGTGCAAAATCGCCCTCGTTCTCTCGTCGCACAAATCGAGTGAGCGGATGGATCCGCAGTTCCGTCGGGGATAGAGGATGTCGGGCAGCTTGATCACCAGCCCACGCCCCGTTATGTGATGTAGAGCACCCGCTCAAACCCGTCCAAACCGTAAATACAACTGCTGCAACAACGGCTATCGAGCGACGCATCATCCCCCGATTGTACCGCCCCCACGCCCGTTCGACTCGCCGTCGCCCGCCCCAAGCACCCGGTCGAGCAGTTGCCCGATCGTCCGCTGGCTGGATTCGAGAGACGAGATCGCGCGGGTGTTGTCCGCGACCAACTCCATCAACGATTCCACATGCACCCGCTGCTCCAGGATCCGCGTGTGCGCTTCATCGAGCTGGCTCTCGCGCGAAGAGCTCGACCGCCGCTCGCTGAGCCACATCCACGCGATCATGCCGGCCATCCCGAACTGTGTCACCAGCGCCGCGATATCACCCTCGATCATGACCCATCATCCCTTCCATTTCAAAACTCCAGATACCGAACCTCATACGCAAGGCTCACCTCCCGCCCGCGGTCGATCCGATCGCCAGCCTGGAACAGGATCATCCGCATCCCGGTCCACGCCCGGCCGTGGTGATCCGTGAGCGTGCGCTGCATCGCCGCCTCCGCCTCGCTCTGCACCGCATCGATCAGCGTCCACAGCGCAGCGTCATCCGCAGCAACGAGCCGCCCCATCTGGATGACGATCAATTCGCGAGTGCCGTTATCAACCGTGTACGGATTCTGGTTCGAGCCGACATAAGGCCCGCGCGTCAGCCGACCCAGGCGACCAACCGTGAACCGGTGCGGCCCGGAGTCAAACAGCGCAAGCGATCCAAACGTACTGCCCATCCCAAACTCCTTTACGCGACAACATTCTCGATCGTCACCGGATCCTGCGAACCATCGCTCGACACACCAACAATCTTGAGCCTGGCTCGCCCGCCCTCGTCCCCCTTGATGTCTACGTCGCTCGACAAGACAACACCCGAGATCGTCACGCGCCGGCGCAGAGCATCGCTCGCGCCGCGCGAGATCTCGAACACAACACTCACCGATTCACCAACATCCGCACCGACCGTCCCGCCGTCCTCGAGGGCACGCTCGATCCGAACTTCCACCCGCCGCTGCGACACATCCGCGAACACCACATGCGGCCCCTCGTCCCCGTACTCAACAATGCTGTGCCCCGCGCCGCGGCTCACACTCACCGACCGAACCCCGTCGAGCGCCCCGCCGTTAATCGTCAACCCCTTCGGATTCAACCAGATCATGATCACGCCCTCGCAAAACGAAACACCGTCAACCGCCGTACCGCATCGCCAATACCATCACCATCAAGATCAACACGGATCCCGACGCGCCGCCGTTCCTGTTCAAACCGATCCCGATACGCCGAAGCCTTCTCCTGCGATGCGTTTCCCTGCATGCCCCCGGCACTCGCAGCGGCAAACACAAGATGCAACGCGCCGAACACCTCAAGCGCCCGCAGATCATCTCCATTGAGGATCGCGCTCTCCGTCACCACGCCCTCCCCCTCGGTCCCGTCCACCTCGATCCCCCCCATCCGCATTACTTGCCGGTGGACCATCTCGATCTGAGGGCGAAACGTCATCACGCCCAGCGCAAGCCCGCTGCCAGGAGTGCCCGGGATCGGGAGTTCCGATTCACTCGCGCGGATCTTCGAGATGAGCATCAGCGTCGCGCCGCTTACACTAATTACCTCATACGTCGTTCGATCAACCTGCGCAACATATCCCGCGCCGATCCCCGCGCTCGTAAACGCACCATCCGCCGCCGTGAGCAACAGCCCGCTCGAATCGATCGCCGCGACCGTGCTCCGCGCAACCTCCTGCCCGAGCCACCCCACCTCCCCGAGCAACCCGGGCTCCGCAATAACCAAATCACGATCCGATGCAAACATCATTGCCTCCGTTCAAGCGATCAATCCAAAGCCCGTCGGTAGCATCTCAGCCGCCGACGAGTCACGGGAGGAGAGAAGATCAATCAACGCAGCTTCATCACGAGGTCGCGAGCGCAGAAAGAACACCATGCGCGTTCTCGTTGCGCATCTCGAGCGTGTACTCACCGATCACCTGTCCGACCTCGCTGTCGCCGTCCGACGCCAGCGGCTTGTAGTGGAACGTGCGCCCGTTCAAGGGCATCACATCAAGCCGCGTCGAATCAAGCAGGATCACCGAATCATTCGGTACCCACCGGCTGAGCAGCACCCGTGCGACCCCGAAATCACTCTCGTACACGCTCACCAGATCCTTAAACGTTTCGGTATCGCCGTACGTCCGCGCACCACCGGCAAACCCATTCACCATCCGCTTCTGCACGCCATTCACCAAGATCGTGTCAACACTCCCAGACGACTGCTCCCAGATCTCACGCAACGCAGCGTTCAGCAGCTCCTCGGTAAGCTCATCCGAGCCCGCCCCCCCGCCGACCGGCATCTCGCCAAAACCAGGCGTATAGAGGTTCGTCTGGATCGTCGCGAGGATCCCGTTCATCGATCGCCGAACACTCGACGTCCCCTGTGGATCGCTCGCGCTCGCGACACCATTGATCACGCAATTCTCAAGATCACGGAGCAATTCGCGGATCCGCTCCTGCTTCTGATAGTCCACCTCGTCGTCG
Organism: Phycisphaerales bacterium; assembly: GCA_029260435.1. GTDB lineage: Bacteria > Planctomycetota > Phycisphaerae > Phycisphaerales > UBA1924 > OFTM74. Next base: position 12,442 of record JAJDDG010000065.1, read on the forward strand.
ATCCCGATCGTCCGAACCGCCTGCTGCGACCCACTCACCTCGATCCCGGAGGTAAAAATCTGCGTGAAGTTCGATTTCCGAACGCGATTCGTCACAGCAGTAGTCGGCCTCGGGCCGCCTTCGAGCGCCGCGTTGCCGAGAATCGTGAGCGTCTGCCCGTTGCTGATCGCCTCCGCCGTCGTCCCGCCGTACCCGCGCGATACAAGAATCGTCGGCGCAGTCACGGTCACAATAATCATCACCTCGCCAGACCCCTCGGGGCGCACCAGATCCCCCGTCTCAAACCGTGAAGCGTTCGATACGTCAAACGCCACCTCGGTTGTCGGATTCGTGATCGTGCTGTCGTCGATCGTGTCGGTATTCGGGTGCAGTTGGTCCTCCAGCCATTCGTGCACCGTGCTCCGCGCCTCGCGCCGCGGATCACCAAGATGATCAAGCAGCGGTGTTTCAAACGGGCTCACAATCCCGATGATGTCACCAACGTCTTCCGCAATCTCCGGGAGCATGGATCCCGCCGAATATGTCGCCTTGCCTGTAAATGCCATGTGATATCCCCTGATTCAAACAGTGAAGCATCGCCCCGAGCAACAGCGCTCAGGAACCCTCGCGACGAGCACGCAGGTAACGCAACAGCGCACCACGCTCGCCGCTCCGCGCAGCCTCCCGGGCCGCGTCTTCCAGGCCGTGCCCCGCCTGCAGGGAACGCCCGCCCATCGCCGAGCCAACCCGGGCCCGACGCGTGCGGAACAGAAAAGGCTTTGTGCGGCGGAGTTCTGCCACCACAGCCTCGATATCAATTCCCTCTTCCCGAGCAAACGACGCCTCTGTGATCAGCCGCGCCGCATCAAGATCCACCGCACCCGACTCCACCAGCGCAGCATCGATCCGCCGCATCCGTTCCGCGGATTCCAGCGCCCCCCGCGTCTGATCGAGCACGTCCTCTACCTCCGAAAGCCGTTCCGCTAGCTCGCACGCGCGAGACTCCGCGTCCTGCGCCCGTTTGCGGTATCGGATCGCTTCACCGATCGGCACGCGTTTCCCTTCCCGCGCACTCTGCGTCGATTCCTCCTTGACACTCGCCTGGGTTTCTTCAATCTGCGCTGCGTCGGGCGCCGTAGTTGTGTCCATCGTGCTCCGTTCCTCGTCCATCAGATCACCCCCGGATCGCTCGCCGCGTAACCCAGTTCCCCGAGCACGCGCTCGCGCGAAACACCAATCTCAAGCTTCAACCGCGCCGCGTTCAGGCGGTCCCGTTCATCAAGCGGCAGCGGGTCGGGCCACTCAATCCGCATCCCGCGCTCCGCCTCTGTTGTCGAGAACACGCCGCTCGCATCCAGCGCCCGCAGCACAATCCCCATCGCCTCCGCGACGCCCCGCCCGTAGGACACCCGCTTCCGCGCCGTCTTGGACAGCACACCCATCAACGTGATCCGCAGCGCGTTCTCGCTCGACAGATGCCCGAGCTTCGCCCGGATCACACCCAGCGCAACCGGCGAGATCGAGGACACCTTGTCCATCGCATCACGGATGTCGCCGATGTGCGCATCCTCCGAGGGCGAGTGCCCATCCCCGCCAAACGCCTCCACCGAAGCGTCCGGATTGTCCGTACTCCACACCTGCCCGGGCCCCACCGCGACCTCCCCGAATCCGTCAATCCCCTTCGCCAGGTACATCTTGAACGACTGCATCGTCACCCGGTGCGCCCGATCACTGAGCCGCGAATTCAACTCGTCCTGGATCGGGATCAACGCCTCGACATCACTCACCCCGTGGTACGCAAAGGGCTGGCTCGCGTTCTGGATATGCACCACAGGCAGCACGCCCGCACGCTCGTCATCCTCGCCGACCAACTCGCCGTCGTGGTACACCTGCCGTGCGCTCGGCGATACAACCTCCAGCACCTCCCGCATCTTCCGCCGCCGCCCGTCACCACGCCGCCGAACCTCACCCAGCAACCGGCGCACGACCCCCGCATCCACAACATCATTCGTCTGCTGAAGCGACCGGATCATGTACGCCCGCACCACCCGGTAGTCACCGGGTTCAACAATCGGGATCGCCCGCGGTGCTTCAACAAGCTCAACCCGTATCGACCGCGCCGCTTCAACAATCTCGTCGTCGCTCGCGCCGTCCCAGTTCCGCCGCGTCCGCGCCGTGTCAAACAGATCCTCGCTGCGCACGATCAGATCCACCGACCCATGGACCGACCCGAGCAGCAGCATGTCCTGCAGAAGAGTGATCCCGCCGCTCGCCTCAAGCACCGCATCAACAATCCGCTCAATCAGCGCCCGCTTCGTTTCATCCTGCGCGAGACTCAGGAACGACGCCGGCTTGCCGAATACAAAATCAACCATCGCGTCAATCCGCCACGCGATGTCGTTCTCGATCACCCGTTCCGGACACCCGATCCGATCGTCCGTGCCCTGCCGCCGACCGCCACGCAACCGCGCCGCCAGCCCACGCTCCTGATACGGGCGCCCGTTTTTGCCCTCCGCGTTGCGGTAATACCCCCAGAACCGCTCCATCTTCCCCACCACATGCTCATCGTGCTCGCGCACCAGCACATCGACAAGTTCGGGCGTCACCCCCTCCTCCTCGAATACTCCAAAGTCATACGCCATCGTCGCGGGCCTCCGGATGCGTAAACCCGCTCGTCAAAGAAGCAGGTCGCACACCCTTGCCCTCGCGCACGCCTTCCGGCGCACGAACCGCGCACACACCATCCCCGCCCGGTGCGCAACCACAGCGCCGCCCTCGGGATAAAAAAATTCAACCAATCAGTAATTCGAACCCCGCCACCCGCCAACCCGTGCGCACGCTACACGATCACTTCCACCACACTCTGCTGATCAAGGTTACACACAACCACCTCCCCGTCCGCCGTCTCAAGCTCGATCCGATCGATCCACAGCTTGTCGTCCCGCGAGTGTGCGAACCACGACCCCGTCTTCTGCTGCCCGCACCGAAGCACCACGCCCTCGACAACACCCGTCGTCCCGCCAGTCCCGAAAGACACCCGCTGCGTCACCCGCACCCGTACCCCCTCATCAATCCCTGCGCCCGTGTTTGTGTTCATAGCGCGAGTCTATCCACCGTGTAACTCACCCGCCACCATCAACCCAATCCTCGCTCCACCCATACAACTCGGGCGTCTCCGCCGCTCCAACCGCCCACCCGCGCACAAACACAACCTCCCACACACCGAACACCGGCTTTGCAAGCCGAACCGTCACCGTCTGATGACTCTCTTCTTCACCGATCCCCACCACCGGCCGAGCAACTTCCACCACCGCGCGATGCCCGCGCACCCACACCCGCTTCACATGCACCACACGCAGCCCCTCGCTCCCGGGCGTCACGATCCGCGCACCCTCGCCGATCTCCGCGACCACCCATTCCGCCACCCGACGGTTCGTCCCCTCGGGCAGGTTGACCACATACTCCCCCTCCATCGGATGCCGCGACACCACCCGCCGCACCGCAAGCGCAACGACCTCCGCCATCGGCGCCACATTGGGGTTATGCACCGCAAGCCCATCCCCATCGATCGCCGGGTAGTTCACATAGTGCGCACACCCGCCAAATCCCAGCGCGACCACGTTCCCGAGAACCGCCATCAATATCACTATCCGCCGCATCCGCGTGCCTCCTGCTGATCCCGTGTCCAACCCATCCCCTGAATCCTAACACGCATCCTCCTCCCCCTCCCCTTTCCCGCATACCATCCTCTACCCATGCCCAACCGCCGCCCCAAACGATTCGTCGTCGGTATCACCGGCGCTTCCGGTGCCATATTCGCCAAACGCACGATCACCCTCCTCAAAGAGTTGGGCTGCGAGCAGCACATCATTGTCACCACCTACGCCAAGCGTCTCCTCCGCGACGAACTCGCAATGAACGCCATCGATATCCACGCCCTCGCCGATATCCCCGAGGGCGACAACCCCGAAGACCACCAGATCTTCCTCCACCCGATCACCGATGTCGGCGCCTCGCCCGCAACAGGCTCGTTCCGACACGACGGCATGATCGTCGTCCCCTGTTCTTCCAACACCCTCGGCGCCATCGCGAACGGCATCGGCGACAACCTGCTCATCCGCGCCGCCGCCGTCTCTCTCAAAGAACGCCTTCCCCTCATCCTCCTCCACCGCGAAGCGCCCCTCTCGCTCATCGATATCGAGAACATGCGCACCGTCACTCTCGCTGGCGCCATCGTCAACCCCATCAACCCCGGCTACTACCTCCTCCCCTCGTCCATCTCAGACCTCGTCGATTTCGTTGTAGGAAGAACACTCGACCTGCTCGATATCGACCACGATCTCAACATCCGCTGGGACGAGCGGATTCCTAAATCTCACTAATAATATCCAGCACAGGTACGGCAGCCCAGATTTGACCCTTTCGCTTGCCGGTCATTTCCTTCAAGAACCCAAGAGTCTCCAGTCGCTCGATATAGCTGCGAGCAGTCGGATACGAAACGCCTAATAGATTGCGCGTAGAGTTCACCGTCGTGGCAAGATTCTGAATCAGAAAATCGATCATGGGTAGCATTTGAGTGGGTGCTCCTGACTTAACAAGTTTGTCCGTAATGCTGATTCGGATTTGTTTAATCTTTGAGATTCTGTCGGCGGAATCAATCGCTTGACTACGGATCGCCTCAAGAAAAAACTGGAGCCATCCAGGCCAATCGTTATGCGTACTTACAGCCAGCAGCCGGTCGTAGTATTCTTTTCGATTCTTGTCAAAGTGCCCACTCACATAGACCAAGGGTTCAGGAATCAATCTCTGACGAACAAGAGATAGCACGATCAATAATCTCCCTATGCGACCATTACCGTCCTCATAGGGGTGGATCACCTCAAACTGGTAGTGAGCCATACCTGCAACTATGAGCTTCGGCAGCGGAGAGACGCCGTTGTTCCATATTTTCTCTAATGCTCGCAAACAGTCCGTTAAGTATCGCCCGCCAGGGCCGTCGGGCGGTGGTGGTACAAATCTTGCAGAGGAAAAATCAGATTCTTTCCCACCGATTCTGTTTTGAATAGTTCGGATGTGTCCGGGTCTTTGTTCTGCGCCTCGAGTTCCTTCCATGAGGATCGCGTGCATTTCATTAATTAATCGTATACATAGCGGCAGTTCAGATTGAAGCCCGTGACCGAGCGCGCGCCGATAGTTCGCCACTTCGACCGTGTCTCTTCGTGGCGATTTCTGTCCGGCTTCGTAGAGCGCGACTTCTTCTGGTGTAGAGATCGTGTCTTCGATCTTGGACGAGACACTTGCTTCTCTTCTCATTAACGGTGCAGAGAGAATCCTCGCAACAGAAATATCATCCGCAAGCCCTGCCAGTACCCCTAGCTCTCGTTGGGCTTGAGCCAAGACCTCCGAGACTTCGAGCAACAGACTGCCGGGTTCGATTTGAGGCGGTAGCGGGTCGGGCACAAAGGCCAAGCCCGCAGCCTGTCTTGTTTGGGGAACACCATCTTTTAGGAATCTCTCGTAGCCGGTCGTGGGCACTAGAGTTCCAGGCGCTTCAGGAAGGAATTGATTTGGTGACAATTTCAAGCTGCCTTTAATATGAACCATTCAAATTAAAGAATAACCCCGATTTGCCTTAAAATCATGTAGTCAAGTAAAACAGGCTTGAATTTGGTAAAAATAAACAATATAGGCGATTGAATTGTCAAAAAAACACAGCATGTTGTACCTAACAAAATATGTCCTCGCCGACATCAAGCTCGCCCACTCCGTCTTTGCGCTCCCCTTCGCCATCACCGCCGCTTTCCTCGCCGCGCCAAGGCAACCCGCATCTCTCTCCATCGATTGGCCTTCTTTTTCAATCCAGCTCACCCTGATCGTTGT
>JAJDDG010000066.1 GCA_029260435.1 Phycisphaerales bacterium
CACTCAGTTCTCACGGGCCAGTGGGCCGACGCCGGCACGTTTGATGGTCTGGATCGCGCCGCTCATCTCGTCAAGCAGTTCCCATCTGCCCAGATTCATGAATGATCTTCGCAAACCATGATGGCTAAGCACCACTCAAAGCACCGTCGGCGGATCGGCAAAAAGCGAGTCGGGCTGTTCATTCTAAGTCTGCTGCTCGCGCTCCCCGCGTGGCATGTGATTTACCGCATGGGCGCACACACCCGGTCGATCTCCGTAGAGACGATCTCTCCCTCGGCGAAAATTACTACACCTACCGAAGACGGTTCCCTCACTATCCTCGCATACAACATCGCTCACGGGCGGGGCGTTTCGCATGATAATTATGACGCCGGTTCTCCTGCGGTGCGAGAAAAACGCCTCCTCGATATCGCGGCTCTTATCGAAAGCACGCATGCGGATATCGTCATTCTCAACGAAGTAGATTTCGATGCCGACTGGAGCTACGGGATTGACCAGGCAGTGTTCCTCGCGGATTATGCGGGGTACCCCTATATCGCGAAGCAGCGCAATATCGACATCTTGCTTCCCTTCTTCACGCATCGCTTCGGCAATGCCGTGCTTTCGCGTATTCCGATCACTGAAGCCGTATTGCTCGATCTGCCGGCGCACTCGATCTGGGAGTCTTTTATTGCTGGAAAGAAGAAAGGGAGTGTTGTAACGGTTCTGGCTTCTCCCGGCTTCGAGATCAAGTTGATCGCGGTCCATCTTGAACATCGAGATGAATTCATCCGCGTAGAATCTGCGCGGGCATTGCTTGACTATTGCGAACGATCCACACAGCCATTTATCGCAGCGGGTGATTTCAATTCGCATCACCCACTTTCGCACGGTGCCTCTGTCGATTCCAACGGACGAAATGCCATCGCACTCATCGAAGCCTCTGCCTGCCTGCAGAACGATTATTTGCCGGATCTTGCTGCTGCGGCACACACGTTTCCATCGACCAACCCAACCAAGGCGATAGACTGGATATTCACTAACGATGGTTTCACAATCCAAGATGTTCGAGTGATCGAATCCGAATTGTCTGATCACTTCCCGATCATGGCAACACTTAGATACTCGCAACACCCCGCTTGGGACGAGCCGTAGGTCTTAATCCAACGCAGCGTGTCCCCGGGGAGTGGGTCAGAAAATCTGCTCCGCGATAGGTTTGCTCGGAGTCAGCCGACGGCTCGGATGTCAGGTCCAAGTATCGTTTGCGGACGACGGAGGGGAGAATTTGCTCGTCGTGCCTGTTCGGGTTTACAGGCCAACGCATGCATTGCTTCGACGGAAATGAAGAGCCAAAGAGGCATCCAGAATCCTAAGGGGGGACAATTGAACAGGTATCAGACGCAAGAAGCCCCTCAAATAGGGATTTTGCGCCGATCTGGAGGAAGTTGCAGCGGAGTCGCGTTCAGCCGATATATTTCAGGTATGCGGAGCAGTCGTTTGCGAACCTTTGCGTTGGTCTGCCTGGTTTTACCCGGGCTGGTTGTGCAGTTGCGTGTGCTGGCTCACCCGTGCTGCGAATGGGATACCCCCGAGGAATCGCTCGTCGACGAATCGAGTTGCTGCTGCAATCACTCGGAGAGCCCCGCGGATCCAGATTCGCCGCCGTGTAATGAGCAGGACGACAAGGTACCTGGCAAATGCGATTGCGACGGGTGCAAATGCAGCTGCGCGCGTTATGCGCCGGTGGACGTGGATACGGACAAAGCGGTGGCTCGGCGGATGGCAGTTGTCCATGGCGCAATCGAGCCCGAGGGGCTGAGCGATCAACTCTCGGCGGGACCGCTCCTGCGACCACCACAAACCTGAAGGAATCATCGATGCGGATGGTGCGCGCTGTGTGTGCGCACACGATGAACCTTCAGGAGATGAACAATGGAAATTCAGGATGGCGAACGCGCATGCGATGCGCGGGTGCCGCAGCCACAACGAGCGTGGATGCCCGCTGTAGTGGGCATGGTTGTTGTCGCGTTGCTGGGCGGGATCGTGGTGCTGGCAGCGGGGGATGCGCTGCGCCCCGCAATGAAGGTACGGGTTGTGCCGGTGGTGTTTGATCGTGCAATCGAGGCGGATCGTGTCGCATCGCTCCAAGGTGGGTCATCGGTAGACGTGCCACGAAAAACGGTGCAGGCGCCCGGCTGGCTCGAGGCGGATCCGTTCTACGTGGCGTGCGCGGCTCTGGCGGATGGAGTGATCGAGGAGATCCTGGTGCTCGAGGGTGATCGAGTCGAAGCCGGGCAGGTCGTCGCACGTCTTGTCGCCGAGGATGCTTGGCTCGCACTCTCGAGAGCGGGGGCGGCGCTGGGAGCGGCGCAGGCCGGGGAGGCGATGGCCCGTGCAGAATTGGACGCGGCGGAATCGGACTGGCAGCACCCTGTTGAACGGGAACGCGCCGTGCGAACGGCGGCGGCGGCTCTGGATGGTGCGAAGGCCGAACTCGCACAGCTGCCCTCGTTGATCGCGGCGGAGGCAGCGACGCATGCACGCCTGGTGGAGGAACGAACACGGATCGAGATGGCGCGAGCGGGGGGCGCGGCGACGGATATCGAAGTGATCATTATTCAAAAAGATGTGGATGCGCAGCGGGCGCGGTTGAACGCGACCGAATTGCGTGAGGGGATCCTTGTGGCGCGCGTCGGGCAGATGACAGCGGAGCATTCTGCTGCGGTTAAGAATGCGGAATTACTGATCGAGGAACGCCGGGCACTGGGCGTGGCGCGGGCGATGGTGCAACTCCGCGAGGCCGAGGTGAGTCGCGCGCAGGCTGCTCGGGATGAGTCTGCGCTGCGCCACAGCCGGATGACTATCCACTCTCCGATCACCGGGTACGTGCAGTCGAGACTCAAAGTCCCCGGCGATAAAGTGATGATGCGGATGGATTCGCCGCAATCGTCTCAGATCCTGCACCTATACGACCCAGCGAGCTTGCAGGTGCGGGTGGATGTCCCACTCGCGGATGCGGCGCATATCAGGGTCGGACAGGTGTGCGAGGTGGTTGTGGACGTGCTGCCAGATACAGTATTTCGCGGTGAGGTAACGCGGATTACGCACGAGGCAGATCTGCAGAAGAACACGCTGCAGGTGAAGGTGCGGATCTACGATCCTTCGGAGTTCTTCCGTCCGGAAATGCTGACGAGAGTCAAGTTCGTAGGTGGTGGTGTGTCGCGGGGCGAGGCAGAGTTGGGGCGTGAGCGGGCAACGGTCCTGATCCCTTCCGAGGCATTCCATGACCGCGCTGGCGAGCGTGCAACGGTGTGGGTGATCTCGAATCGACAAGGTGATTATGGGATCGCCGAGGCTGTTGATGTAACAGTTCTTTCGGTTGAAGGCGTGTGTGAGCGTGTCAGCGCGTCGCTCCATGTAGGAGATCTGCTGATCACAAACTCGCATACGCCGAGTGAGGGGCAGCGTGTTCGGATGCATGAAGCTGGGAGTGAAGCATGAGTTTTATTCGATGCATGGAACTGGCGCGCGAGTATCGGAAGGGCGAGAACATCATCCGCCCGCTCGACGGTTTGGATCTCGAAGTGCCGCGCGGGGATTTTCTGGCCCTGATGGGGCCGTCCGGATCGGGAAAAACCACGCTGCTCAACCTGATCGCGGGGATCGATTCGCCGACGAGCGGACGCTTGATGATCGGTGAGACGGATATCGCCGCGTTGAGCCGATCAAAGCTGGCGCGGTGGCGGGCGGTGAACATCGGGTACGTGTTCCAGTTGTACAACCTCGTGCCGGTGCTGTCGGCGTACGAAAACGTGGAGTTGCCTCTGCTATTGCAGCCGCTATCCCGAAAGAATCGCCACGAGCTGGTGAGCGCGGCGCTGGAGCGGGTGGGCATCTCTGATCGCCACGATCATTTCCCCAGACAACTCTCTGGAGGGCAGGAGCAGCGGGTCGCGATCGCGCGGGCGATTGTTACAGATCCCAAGATCATCGTCGCCGACGAGCCGACCGGGGATCTGGACAAGGCCTCGGCGCACGAGATCATGCTCCTGCTCCAGCGCCTCAATCAGGAATCCGACAAGACCATCATCATGGTGACGCATGATCCGCACACGACGGCCTACGCGAAACGCACGCTACACCTTGACAAGGGGCAACTTGTCGAGAACACCATCGCCGCTCACACGAGAGGGGAGGCGATAGTATGAACGTGCTCCGGTATGTTCCGTATGTAATGAAACAGATTGTGCGCCACAGGGTGCGCACAATGTTAACGGCAAGCGGCATCGCGATCGCGATGTTCCTTTTTACGAGCGTGCAGGCGATGCACCACGGGGTCGAGATGGCGACGCGTGCGACGGCGGAAGACACGACGCTCGTGGTGTACCGCAAGGACCGGTTCTGCCCCGCAACCAGCATCCTGCCGCAGGACTACCAGACACGGATTGAGCGGATCGATGGCGTGACTTCTGTTGTGCCGATCAAGGTGGTGGTATCGAATTGCAGGACGAGCCTGGATGTGGTGACGTTCCGGGGGGTGCCGAAGAAAGCATTCATTAGTGATCGGGGAGCGAGTCTGGTGGTAGTGGACGGCTCGCTCAAGGACTGGCACCAGCGGACGGACGCGGCGCTGATCGGCGAGACGCTCGCGAATCGCCGAGGATTGTCGTCCAGGATGATGTTCGATGCCGCGGGTATCACGGCGTATGTGGCGGGCGTGATCCGCTCGGAAGACCCGCAGGATCAGAACGTGGCGTATACATCGCTCGAGTTCGTGCAACTTGCGGGCGCCGATCGCCTCGGGTTGGTCACGCAGTTCAATGTGAAGGTCGCGGACCCCGCGCTCCTCGAACCGGTTGGAGCACAGATCGACGAGCTGTTCAGCGTGGCGCAGGAACCGACATCGACGTTTACCGAAAAGGCGTTTGTGAGCAGGATCGCGGACGATGTGATCGAGTTGGTCGGATTCGCCCGGTGGCTTGGGCTCGGATGCCTTGCCGCTGTACTCACACTTGTTGGCAACGCGATCGTGCTGAGTGTGCAATCACGAGTCGCGGAGCACGCGGTGTTGCAGACGCTCGGATATACCCGCTCGCTCATCACCGGATTGATTATGGCGGAGGGTGTGGTGATCGCGCTCATCGGCGGGAGCATCGGTGCGATCGGTGCGGTCGTGCTCGCAAAGCTTGGCAGTTTCGCGCTATCGGTCGAGGGGCAATCAATCCCGATCATTGCGGGGCCGGGCCTGCTGATCTCGGGGCTGATTGTGTGTGGCGTACTCGGAGTGGTCGCGGGGCTCGTGCCAGCGGTACTCGCGTCGCGCAGAGAGATCGCTTCCTGTTTCAGGACGGTGTAAATGATACGACGATTCAGACAACTCCCATTCGAATACGCGTTCCGGAACCTCGGACGGAGCCCACTGCGGCTTGGCGCGCTCCTGCTCGGCTCGGCGCTCGTTGTCGTGTTGATCCTGGCTTCCGCTGGCTTTGTCCGCGGGATGCAGCTCACACTCACGCAGCACAGCGCGCTGCACGAGAATGTGATCCTGCTCGGGGCGGGGAGCGAAGAGGCCCTGGAACGCTCGCAGATCGCCACCTCGGTGGAGACAATTGCTGCGGCGAGTATCTCCGGGCTGAAGGAGACGGGCGGGGTGAGATATGTTTCGCCCGAGATACACATGGCATTGCCGATCCGGGAGCAAGCGGGGGACGAGCGCGAACTCCAGACAGTGATGCGCGGCGTTCAGAAAATCGCGTTGCTCGTGCACCCCGAAGTCGAGATTGTCGAGGGGCGCTTCCCACACAGCGGCGAGGACGAACTCATGCTGGGCGCTCTCGTTGCGACCCGCCTCGGGCTCCCCGCCGAACGAATCGCGGTGGGGCGAACGCTGCACTTCGATCATCGGGACTGGACGATCGTGGGGCGGTTCCAGGCGCCGAATACCGTGATGGACGCGGAGATCTGGTTGACGAGCACGGATCTGCAGATCGCAACAAAGCGGGAGGCATCGGTATCGAGCGTGGTGGTGACCCTCGACACGGCACGGTTTGCTGACGTTGATTTCTTCGCCAAGAGCCGTCTTGATCTGGAGATCACCGCGATGCGTGAGTCCGACTACTACAGCTCGATCGCGGCGTTTTACCGCCCGATCCGGATCATGATTATGACGACGGCGCTGCTGATCACACTCGGCGCAGTGCTCGGGGGATTGAACACGATGTACGCGTCGTTCGTGGCGCGGGTGCGGGAAGTGGGGATGATGCAATCGCTTGGATACCGGAGGGTGGCGATTATGGTGAGCCTGGTGGAAGAGTCGGTCTTTGTCTCGGCGATAGGCACGCTGATCGGTGCGAGTGTCGGATACCTGCTGCTGGACGGGGCAGCTGTCAGGTTTTCAATGGGGGCGTTCGCGATCACACTGGACGCGTCCGTGATGCTGATCGGGATTCTCTCCGGATTAGGTGTAGGGCTTGTCGGCGCGATCCCGCCGGCGGTGCGGTGCTTGCGTATGCCGATCACCGACGCATTGAAATCGTTCTAACATGGTTGAAGAAAAGGACACATACGATGGGTACACAGCGAGTTGTAATGGTTGCTTCTGTAGTGATGACGATTGCGATATTTCCGGGCTGCGGCGAGTCAGGAATAGCTACCGAACCCGTTCAGGAATCGGGCGAGCAGCAAGGAAACTGGCTGCTGGCATCGGCTCCGAGTGAGAGTGTCGGGATCATCGCGGCGAAAGCCGGTGCCCAAGAGGGAGATCCCATCAGTCTGCGTGGGATCATCGGAGGGCGGGTTGATGCCATGAGTAATGAGTCCGCGGTTTTCGTGATGATCGATGATTCGATCGATAACCCGTGCACAACTGGTGACGATCATTGCGCCACACCCTGGGATTATTGCTGCACGGAACGGAAGGAAATCCAGGCGAGCAGCGCAACGGTGCAGTTGGTCGATGCGCAAGGACACACCATCGCTGGAGACCTGCGGACGCACGGCATCTCGCCGCTCGACGCGGTGGTTGTTGTCGGTGTGGTCGGCCCGCGCCCGAGCGAAGATGTTCTGACGGTGCGCGCAACAGGCATCTACAAGGATTCCGGTTCCTGACAGGTCGGATATGTACCGCAAAAAAACGCCCGGTCGTTGGACCGGGCGTCGGGTGAAAATCAGTTCAGAAAGACTGGCTCAGCAGGGGTTGCCCAGGCGGAAGAGGACATAAGAGATGTCGTTGACATCGATGGTGCCGTCACCGTTCGCGTCGCCTTCGCACCCGGGTGCGCCGCAGGGATCACCGAGGCGGAAGAGAACGTAGGAGATATCGTTGACGTCGATCACGTTATCACCGTTGGCGTCGCCGTCGCACGGAGCGACAGACGGTGGGAAGGCGATGAACTGGATGTCATCGATGTTCCACCCGCCGTAGGTGACTGAGCCGTCGGTTGTGCCCATCACCCACCGGAGATAGACAGTGGGCTGGTTGTCGGCAATCGTTGAGATGTCGTAGGTGACGGTTAACCACGCCGGATCATTAAGAGCGGAAGTTTGTGTGTGGTCCCAGATCGTGGTCCAGGCGGTGCCATCATTCGAAACTTGGAACGAAGCGTGGTCCCACTGAGAGGATTCAACCGCCAAGTCACGGCAGAAGGCGACGGACACCTGTGTGAAACCGGTGAGATCGAAGGAGTTGGACGTGAGGTTAGTCGCGGGCATGTTGTCGGTGTAATCGCCAGCGAGGTTGTACCCGTAGACATTCGCGCCGGTGTGCGGAGCGGCGGGGTCATCCGTCGCGCCAGTTGGCGGGCCGAATGCCCATTGCCCCTCGGTGGTCCACCCCGGGTCGGTGTCAAGCGGTTCTGAGATGACCACAACGGGTACACCGACATCGATGGTGATGGTTGCCGGGGATGAGCCCCCGCCGTCCGGGGGTGATCCGCCGTCATCCGCAATGAAGTCAAACGAATCGAGACCGATGAATCCGAAAGCCGGTTCGTAGTTTACTTCCGGGGTGCCTACGAGGGCGTGGGGGACGGAGTTGATGATTGCATTGGTATTGGCGTCGCGGAGCGGTTGGGCGGGTAGCGACGTGATGGTGAAGGTGAGCGAAGCGGGCGGATTGGGCAGCCCGTCGTCCGAACCGGAAAGTGTGATAGCGATCAGAGTTGCCTCGGGAGTCTCGTAGGATGCGTTCTGGGCAAACGGCGGGCGCGGGCCGCACGAGCCGAAGGCGGAGAGATCGGAGGGGAGGAAGTCCGGATCGAGTCCAGTGCCAGCGGAGATGCCAGCGATGAAGTCTGCGGTATCGACATTGAGCCAGGAGATTTGAATGGAACCGTCGAAGAACATCTCGACTTGGCAATTATTCTGATTACCAGCACCCAGCTCCGGGACATTCTCGTACGTGACAACCATTCGATCAGCTTCCTGCTTCCAGGAAACTGTGCCACCCTGGTGCGGGCCCAGGTCATCCCAGACTCCAGCGATACGAGGCAGACCAAAGTGATCGGCAAACGTATCCACCCATTCGGAGTCAGAAGTGCCGAAGGTGATGTTTCCATTAGCATTGATGTAGAAGTCAAAATAATTCGTACCGTATAGAGATACCTGGTTGCCGCCCGTGATGGTGACCAGTTGGTTGCCATCATCAGTGAGCGAAACAGGTGTCCCGCCCGCAGGATCCGTCGGGAAGCCGATGATCGGGAAAGAGCAGGCGACGTATTGATCAACACCCGCTGCGGGTGCAAGGAAGAGCGCGGTGTTGGTGAGGTCGGTCATCTGAGCAAATTGCTCGGTGAAGAAGTCGGGGATGTCAGGGGTAGTAAAGGTGTAGCAGAGTCCACCGTTGTCATCGGTGCCCGAGTTGCCCGCGGTGTCCGTGGCTTCGACTGAGAAGAAGTAGGTGGTCTGATCGGTGAGCCCGGTGACGAGGACAGAATGCGACGTGTTCGCGGCGAGGGTGATTTCCATCTGGGAGAGCGTCCCGCAGGAGGTGCCGTAGTTGATGGTGATGGTCGCGTCTTCATCAGTATCAAGTGTGATGGTCGCATCACGGGGCTGAACATCTGCAACCAAGACATTCGTGATCACAGGAGGTGTACAGTCCGCGACAGCATTCCTCGTGACGATCGCCTGAGAGCCGGTGCCGTCGTCTGCGTCGGTGTATGTCGCGGTGATGGCGTCGCCGTCGGTGACAGCGAGGACGCCCGCGGAGTTGGTGGTACTGGTCGTGATGGAGGCAGTGAACTTCGCGGAAGCGGGATCGGTCTCGATGAGCGTGACGACCTCTCCGACGGGCTCGGTATCAGAGGCGACGCGAACCTTCACGGTGTCCACGATCTGGTCCGACGAGTTGGGGCCGCAGTCGATGACGGTGACATTAATGATGTCGGCGCAATTGAAGCTGTTGCCGTTGATCGCGAGGATGCCTGCATCGGCGCAGTTGACGAGGAAGGGCGAGGCGATCAGCGAGAAGGGCTGGGGCCCGGTGGGGACGGTGGTGCCGCGGACCTCGATGAACCATGCGCCTGCCTCGGGGTTCTGCACGAAAACCTGCTCGATGTTGTCAACGTGGTTCTCCTGGGTCTGCACCGCGAGGGCACCGGGGTTGGCGAGCCCGCCAAGGGTCCAGGGGAATGCACGAGTGCCGGTGGGACTATGGACAACGAGGTCGAGGTCGTTCACGAGGACCTGCGCGGCGAGCGGCGTGCTCGGGACGTCGTCCCACGCGAGCGTGACCCGGAGTTCGGGGTCGCCCGGCGCGACAATCACGGTGACAAGATACGACGTGCTCTGGGAAACCACGTCTTCGAGCAGATTGCCCGAGCGGAGCTGATCGATCGCGTTGTCCGCGCGAACCGAGCCGTACCCGGTTTTGTAGTCAGGCCCGGCTTCCTCGATATCCACCGCGGTATGCGCGAGCAGCGCTTTGAGCGTGGAGTTACGGGGATCCGGATCCGACGGGAACAGCGCACGCCAATCCTCAAGGATCAGCGCACAAATACCGGTAACAGTGGGCGCGGCCATCGACGTGCCGCACTTGACGGTGTACGAAGTGTTCCCCGCATCGGATATAGAGCGGACGCCGCCGTCACCACCGACTTGGCACCCCGGCGCGGCGATGTCGGGCTTCATGCGGTCATCGTCGGTCGGCCCCCAACTGGTGAAGCTGGAGTTGCCATCGGTATCACTGTCAACCGAGCCGACGGCGATATGGTTCTTCGCGCACGCCGGTGGAGCGGTGGTGTGGTAGGTCGTTCCGCACGTCCCGCTACCCTGACGCTCGTTGCCGTTCGCCCAGACAATCCGGAAAGGTGCGCCGAGCGAGCCGCGGACGATGGAATCGATCAGGATCGATGTGTTGTTGTAGTTGCCTTCCCAGTCGCAGGGGAAGCCGTTTGGCGCGGTGTTAGTGCCGATGGAGTTGTTCGAGATGTCCACACCGTAGAGCGCGATTGCTTCGGTGTAATCGGATTCCAGATCACCGGGGTCGGTGTAGAGGAAGCCCTGCGAGAGTCCGCCCGGTACCTCGAAGCCATAAGACACGATCTGCGCGTTTGGTGCCATGCCCCGCTCGGTCCCATCGATGCCGGGCAGCCCGGTGTCACCAGCGGCAACGGTGCCCGCAACATGTGTTGAGTGGTCAGAACCGCCCGAGGTATCACTCAGCCCGATGAGCGGTGTATTTACGAAGGCCTGGTGCGTCGAGAGCACCTGCCCGCCGTCGTAAATGAGTACGTTGATCCCAGCGCCTGAGAGGTTGTACGGCGCGGCATTCACGGCATCGACATTAGTGAGGACGCGGTTCTCGGCGTTGTTCGGGGTGAGCAAGGGCAGCGGGGGCTCGATGTACAGCACAGAGTCTTCGAGCGCGAGCTATTCGATACGCGATGCCGGGAGATGCACCACGATCATGTTTGTCGAACGAACGAGTGAGCGGACCTCGCCGCCCATTTTGCGAATGGTATTGGCACCTTCGATGTCGAGATCGACATCCGCGTGGAAGTTGACGTACACAGCAACATCGGCCTCGAACTCGAATCGGGGGCGTTCGTCCGGTTCGGCTTTGCCGTTCTCAGAGCGGGCGACCATGTGCTCGCCAACGATCGACCAGGGCTGGATGATGCCATCAGCGAGGTCCGGGTGGAGCTTCCATTCGTGGTGTACGGGCTCGACGGACGCAAGCTGGTTCGAGAACGCAAGCTTCTCGGATTCGAGGACGTTTCGGTCGATTGCCGCAAAGTAGGCGTTGTCACCGACATACTGGAGGAGGTTGAGTCCGGCATTCGCGAAGAACGCTTTATCCTGGTTGGTGATCGGGGCATTCAGGCGAACGAGTACACGCCTCGCTTCGTTGTGCTCCGCGATTTCCGTGAGACGCTGCTCGAGTTGTTCCGGAGCAAGCTGATGGGCGATCTCAGAAGGCCCATTAAGCCATCGGATCTGCGCGTCGGCGGGCGGAGTAATCATGAACGTCGCGGCTGCAGCACAGCATATGGCGACGACCCCCAGTTTCATGGACAGGCTACAACGGAACCCTGAAATGGTCATTTGCTAATCCCTCTCTTGGTGGAGACACACCGAACTGGGTGTACTCTCACGTCCTCGTCGGTTTCCGAGCGACCCGCCTCACGAGCAATACAGCGGCAGTCCGCCCCGTGGACACTTCCTCTCAACCAGCAGGAACACACCACAATCGCCGATTGTGGTTGATGCACCCGCGGGCAAGCAGACCCCAACATAGCGGATTATCCCCCACGATCTAGGTATCTGATGAAAACACACGCCAAAGCTCGAATCCGGTGGACAGAAGACAAGCAAGTGGTTCTTGGCTCGGATCGTGATTATCGGGAGTAGAAGGGACGATTGTGGGGACTCGATGGATGTGGGCTTGCGGCAGCTTCGGGCTGGATCTAGTTTCCGCAGCATGAACGCAGTAGAGAAACTCAGACAACTCGTCGGTGAGATCCAGCACGCGGGGGACGGATTCAAGGTTGCCGATGCGTGGTCGCTCGCGGGCAGGCTACTCAGCAGACAACCCGGAGCCGATCCGCAAGCGGTGCAGCAAGCGATCAAGGCGTGTGACATCGATGCACTGGATGCGATCGTGACCCGCATCGAGCACCCGGAGCTGATCGAGGCGGAACGCGAGCCGAAAGCAAAGACGCGCGATGTGTCTAACGACGATATGCGCAAAGCGATGCACGCCTTCCGCAAGCGTCTGCGGCTTGGGCGTCTGGCGGATGAGTCAAAACTAGGGGGGCGCAACCTAACCGGTGGTCGGCTTTCATCAATCGACGCGATCATCCCTCCGCAGGAATTCAATTGGGAGGTGTGGGATGCATTGGTCGCGGCGGGCCGTTTGGAGGACGCGGGCAAAGGGTTTTACGCACTGCCCGAAGCAGAGCGCAACAAACCTCTGGAATCCTGAGTACACGCAGTGCGAGGATCCACGGCGAATCATGCAGTGCTCCGGAGATTGAGCCGAAAGGGATAGCTGATGGCTCGGCACAGCGGAAATGGACCTGAACGGGGCAGGGGCTCAAATCCAAACGCGGATCTCAGTGATCCGCAGCTGTACCTCGGGCGTGATCTTTCCTGGCTCGAGTTCAACGCGCGCGTGCTGGCGCAGGCGTTCGATGAGCAGGAACCACTGCTGGATCGGTGCAAATTCCTCGCGATCTTCGAGTCAAACCTCGACGAGTTCTTCATGAAACGGGTCGCGCTGCTCAAGCACCGCGATAGCGCAGGGTTCGAAGCCCTTTCGCACGACGGGCGCACCGTTCGCCAACAGCTCGATGCGATCCGACCCCGGATCATGGAACTCCAGGCGGAACAGGGTCGATGCTTCGACGAGCAACTGCACCCCGCGTTAGCAAGCGAAGGGATCAGGATCGTTGCGTACGAGTCGCTCGATGGCGAGACGCAGGACCGCCTCGATTCGTGGTTCCGATCAAATGTGTTCCCGATCCTCACGCCCCTCGCTGTGGACCCAGGACACCGCTTCCCGTTTATCTCGAATCTTTCTGTGAATCTCGGTGTGCTGCTCTCGCAAGGGCGGGATGCCGAACGGATGTTCGCGCGGCTCAAGATCCCCGAATCGATCCCGCGACTCATCCCCGTATCGGATGACGGAGAGATAGGACAAGTCGCAGAGCCGAAGGATGTGACGTTTGTTCGTATAGATGAAGTGGTTCGGTACAACCTCTCAGATGTCTTCCCGGGGCTTGAGATTCAGGATGTACTGCCATTTAGGATCACACGGAGCACCGGACTGGATTTCGAGGACGAGGATGTCGAGGACATGCTCGAGCATGTCGAATCAAGCCTGCGCTTGAGGCGGTTTGCGGACCCGGTGCGGATCGAGACAGGCCCGGATCCCAGTTCCAAGATGCTTGATGTTCTGCTCGAAGAATTGGAGCTGACACGCGACGATGTGTATTCGCGCGCAGGGTTGCTCTCGTGCTCGGACCTTCTCGAATTGGGCAAGCTCGCCCGCCGCGATCTGCGCAGGCCGAAGTGGGTACCCGTTGTGCCCAAGCGGCTGCAAGACACAGAGGCAGACATATTCTCGGTGATCCGCGAGCGCGATCTATTCGTGCATCATCCCTACGAGTCGTTCTCTGCGAGCGTAGAGCGATTCGTGGAAACAGCGGCGAGCGATCCGAACGTCCTCGCCATCAAGCTGACGCTCTACAGAACAAGCCGGGATTCCCCGTTCGTAGAGAGTCTGGTCCGCGCGGCAGAAGATGGAAAGTCTGTCGCGTGCATGGTCGAACTGCGGGCTCGGTTCGACGAGGACAAAAACCTGCAGTTCGCTCGCCAGCTCGAAAAGCACGGCGTGCATGTCGCGTACGGAGTCCTCGGGCTCAAGACACACTCGAAATGCTCTCTGGTGGTGCGTCGTGAGGGCGATAGGCTGCGGACATATGCGCATATCGGCACAGGCAACTACCACCCCGGAACCGCCCAACTCTATACGGATTGCGGGTTACTGACCTGCGACCCCGAGATCACGCAGGACATAGTCAACCTGTTCAACTATCTGACAGGGCGATCGTTGCACAAACAGTATGACAATCTGCTGGTGGCACCGATGAACATGCGCCATCGATTCGAGAAACTGATCAACCGGGAAATCGAAATAGCCCGCGCCGGGGGCAAGGGGCGCATGTTCGCAAAGATGAACTCGCTAGAAGATGTGGGGATGATCAACAAGTTGTACGAGGCTTCCAAGGCAGGCGTCGAGATCACACTCCTCGTGCGCGGGCAGTGCTCGCTGCGTCCGGGGATCGCTGGTGTGAGCGAGAACATCACGGTGCTTTCTGTGATCGGCAGGTTCCTGGAACATGCGCGGTTCTTCTACTTCGGAAACGGAGAGCAGGATCCAATCGATGGGGATTGGTACATCGGGTCCGCGGACTGGATGAGCCGGAATCTGAATAACCGGGTGGAGGTGATCGTGCCGGTAAAAAATCGGGCAGCGAGAGAGCAGTTGTGGGCGATCGCAGAGGCAGGTAAACGGGATCGGATGCGCTCGTGGCGACTCGGGTCGTACGGGCAATACCAGCGCCTCACCGCGCCGGGACAGGCGGATCCAGAATCACCCGAGGCGCTGGGGACATTCGAGTATCTCTGCCGTAGGGTGATCAGCGAACACCGCGCCGATCGCGATGATGCTGTGTAACCAGCGAGCAGCCGGGGGAACGAAAAATAATCAGATCATCTGAAAGATGGTGTGAGATCGGATCTTGTGCTCCGGGAGTGATTGTGAAGGCGGTGCCAATGGGCGGACATCGCTTCACAAACCAAATCACTCTACTAGGAGCACAGAAATGAAAAACGAAAAGAAGAATGGCCTTTGGCTCTCTGCCGCGGCGGGTCTGATGATTGTGTCCGGGACCTGCGGGTCGGCCTGCGCGGGCGTGGCAGGCACCTGCCCGGATCAGGTTTCTCTTGAGTGGTCGCTCGATATTGGTTCTGACGTGGAACTGAGCGATCCCGCGATGAACGGCAACGAAGCGGTCGATCCGGGCGATGCCTACTTGTGGCACGGCCCCGGGCTGCCACTGCCGGGCGGGGCGGACGGTATCCGCGATGATTTCTTCGCCTTTGGAGGGGTTGATCCCCTCCCCGATGCGCCGGATCCGGGGCTCCTCACGGCTGCCCCAACCTGCTCGGGATTCCCGATCACACAGATTTTCTATCAGTACTTCGATATGGACGGGCACGACAACCTCGACCTGGACATCGTCCAGTTCCTCCCGGCCGATCAGGGGTTGCCCCCGGTTGCGCAGTTTCCATCGAATTGCATTTGGGAAGCCAAACACCTGATCATCAGCTTTGATGATGATCGAGCACTGCCGTACCCCGATTGCGATATCCCTGTCACGAGCGCAAGCCCGATGGGATTCACCTACGGCACCACTGCAGCCCAGGACGAGATCATCGCGGTCACCGTGACGGGCCCGGTGGCGCCAGCTTCGGTGGTGACAATGTTCGGGCTCTCGGACGAAAAATCACTCGATATCAGCCTCGCTCCGAACCCAGACACTTCTGAACAAGAAGACGACGATGTCGATTCGCTGGACGTGTACCCAGAAAATGATGAATCCTGCCAGTTCTGGTACTTCTCACCGGACCACGAGGCAACCGGTCTTTCTCCCGCAGGGGGCCCGCTCGATCCCGGCGGAATCTATCTAGCGACCGCTGCCGGACCATTGCAGGTCATCGACGAAGTGACCCATCTCGGCATCGCCGAGACAACCGATGTGGACGCGTTCGAGTTTGTGTGGCTCGAAGCGACGAACATCCCGGGTGGTCCCGGCGGCACCGGCTTGGCTTTCGCATTGCTCTACTCGGTCGATGACGACGATCCCACGACACCAGGCGACGAGTCGGGCGGTCTGATCCCGGGTCAGATCTACGCGAGCTACATGAACGGGTTTTCCTTCCCGTTCCTCGACGACCCGCTGCGGGACGACGTAGACGCGATCACCAACTACTGCCAGGAACTACCCCCCGCGAGCACTCCCTGCGACGGCGACGCGAACGGCGACGGCTTCATCGATGTGAACGACATCAGCTATGTGCTGTTCCGCTTAGGCAACGTGGCTCCCCCGGTTCCGGTTGATGGCGACGTAAACGGCGATCTCGTGGTCGATGTGAACGACATCAGCTATGTGCTCTTCAGGCTGGGCAACCCCTGCTGAGCGGGCATACAGACGTGAGGGTGTGGGTCTCGGGGACGGCGCGTGGCGGCGCGTCGTCCCTTTTCGCGCGGGTTTGGTGGGCGTCGAGCGTATGCTGTATGGGCGATGTACGACTCGACACGGACAACCACGGAACTGCTCGACGGGCTCCACGAGGAAGGTAACGAGCGTGCCTGGGAGCGGTTCGATGAAAGGTACAGGCCATTGGTCATCGCATTTTCCATGAAGCTGGGGCTGAACGATGCGGACGCCGCGGATGTCGCCCAGGAAACAATGGTGCGGTTCCTGCGGGAGTACCGGGCGGGCAAGTACGTGCGCGGCAAGGGTCGCCTCCGCTCGTGGCTCATCGGGATCGCCAAATACCGGATCGCCGACATCCGCACGAAGGGCGCGGTGGACAGGCGCGTGGCGCGGGGCGATTCGGCGTTTGTGGATCTATCGAGCAACCAGACGCTGACAGGCGTGTGGGACGAACAGCAACAAGCATTGGTGCTGGAAGAGGCGGTCTCGCGCCTCCGAACCGGGACGCGCGCATCTGCAAAGACGGTCGAGGCGTTCGAACTACTGGTGGTTCGTGGGATGGCACCCGCGGCCGTCGCCGAGCGTCTGGAGATGACGGTGCACGATGTGTACGTCGCCAAAAGCAGGTGCGCGAAGAAGCTGCGGGAGATCGTGGACGAACTCGAGCAGGCCTACGACGACGCCGGGGTGGCGGGATGAGCGACTTGGGCGTGACATGCCCGAGCCGCGAGGTGATCGAGGCGGCTGCCGCGGGAGCCCCGGACTCCAGGGGAACACTCGTACACGCTCAAGAGTGTGCGCTGTGCGGGGCGGTGCTCGCAGAGATTTCAGCAGATATCGCGCTGCTCGATTCGGTGAAAACCGTGGTGCGCTCGGGCGGACGCTCGATGGGCTTGCCGATGAGCGGGGACACCCTCGGGGGATACAAGATCCTGGATGTGATCCATCAGGGCGGGCAGGGGATCGTCTATCGCGCTCACCACGAGGCGACGAAGCGCGATGTGGCGTTGAAGGTGCTGCTGGGGGGCGGCTTCGCAACCAAGGATCAGGTCGCTCGGTTCCGAAGAGAGGCCGAACTCGTCGCCCACCTCGACCATCCGGGGATCGTGACGATCTACGACTCAGGCGTAGACGAGAGTGGGCAGGCGTACCTTGTGATGGAGTTGGTGGAGGGGCAGGATCTGGCAACATGGGTGAGCGAGGAGCGTGAAAAACGGGGTGTGCGGGAGATCATCGAGCTATTCATCGGAATCTGCGACGCGGTGCGGCATGCGCACCAGCGCGGCGTGATCCACCGGGATCTCAAGCCGAGCAACATCATGATCAACCGCGACGATCACGCGCGCGTGCTGGACTTCGGCATCGCGAAAGTCATGCGCGGAGACGACAACCCAGACGCAGAAGCGACCGGCGTCACGCGCGAAGGAGAGTTTGTAGGCACCTTCCTGTACGCAAGCCCCGAGCAGGTCACGAGCGGCAGCGCAATGGTGGACGTGCGCACGGATGTGTACGCCATCGGCATGATGCTGTACGAAGCGCTCGCGGGGCGCAGGGCATACGAACTCAAAGGCGGCATCGCGGAAGTCGTACGCACGATCAAGCAAGCACCGATCGACGCCCCGAGCGAGTTCGATCCCCGTGTCGATCACGAGGTAGACACGATCTCGCTCAAAGCCCTGACGAAGGATCCCGCGCGGCGCTATGAAACAGTTGGTGCCCTGGGCGAGGATCTTCGCCGGTACTTGCACGGCGATCCGATCGAGGCGAAGCGCGATAGCAAGGCGTATGTCTTCCGCAAGATCGCTTGGAAGCACAGGATTTCAATCGGGATCGCGACGGCGTTCGTGATCGTGCTGATCGGTTCAACGATTGTAAGCACCGTTGCGTTGATTAAAGCGACGAATGCGAATAAAGCGTCAAACGCAAACACACAGACGATCATAGAGTCGATCGTCGATACCACACTAGGAACATTGGTATCCTCGGATCAGCGAGTCGCAACGATCGAAGACATGCTGGATGTCCAGGAACGGAGCTACCGGGCGGCACCGGGTATACCCCCGAAGTCCAAAGCGGCGATCTTGCGTGCCCTCGGCGTCTCAAACCTTGATAGGGGACGGTACGAGGAATCGCTCGGGCTATTCGAGAGTGTGCTGGCGTTTTATGAAGGCGGGATTATAGGCGATGAGGTTGCGCACGCAGAAGCGCTATTCGATTTAGGGCGCGTTCACTGGCGCAGAGCGGAATTCGAGCTCGCCGAGGGGTTCTACGAAAGAACGCTCGCCATGCGCCGCGAGTTGTACGGCGAGGAACACCCGGATGTCGCGATGACGCTGCACCACCTCGGTTCGACGTTGACTCAGCTCGGGCGATACGCCGAGGCTGAGTCGCTACTTAAACAGGCGTTCGGGATCAGGGAGCATGTGCTGGACCGCGATGACCCGGAGATCGATAGCACGCTCAACAGTCTCGTGGTCTGCCTGCGAGAACAGAGCAAGTACCGAGAGGCGATCGAGCGCGCCGAGGAGTTGCTGGAGAGGTTGATCGCCCGGAACGGCGCGGACGACTGGCGCGTCGGGCGGATGCGCCACAATTTTGGTATGAATCTGGCGGACATCGGAGAATACGAGGGTGCGGAAAAAGAACTCCGCGCGGCATTGGAAAACAAAATGGCGTGGCGCGGAGCGGAACATATTGACACGGCTCGCACACTCTGCCAGCTCGCCCGGGTTCATCTTGATCGGTGGGAGTGGGAGGGAGAATCGATCGATACCGGTGAAGTCATTGGTTGGTGTGAGTCGGCGATAGGTGTGCAGCGCGAGGTGCTCGATCCGCTACACCCGGATCTAGTTGGCACGCGCGTCCAGATGATCAGAGCACTGCTCGCAGCGGGGGAGCCGCACGCTGCGCTGGAGCAGGCTCAGAGCCTGCTCGCCGAGCAGATCGTCTCCTACAGCGCCGAGGGCAGGTGGCAGGTCGGCAAGACGCGGTGCCTCATCGGGCTCTGTATGGGGGCCATGGGCAGGCATCAGGAGGCGGTTCGAATCGCGAAACAAGGGGAGCGCGGCGTCCGGGAGGCACCCGATGCGCGGGATCGAGAGCGGTGGGCAGCGATGCGGAGAGTGGGGGCGGTGTGCCGGGCAGCGGGCGATATCGCGTGTGCCGAGCGGTATCTATCGGAAGCCGGAAAAGTATTCGGAGAACGGGCGGGATGAGCGTAGGATGACGATGGAGAGGTGGGGCTCGTGACAGGGAGAGATAGCGATGAACTGGGACAGACTGATCGGATTGGCGTCGGGTGTGCTGTTGTGCGCAGGGCTTGGTGTGTGCGGCCCGGATTGGGAGGAGCCGACGGGCGATGATGCTGGCGATTCGACATTGACCTCGCAGGTTCCCAAGGGCTCGGGGCAGCTGAATTCGCTGACTGGCAAACTGGACGGCGGGAATCTGCAGGCGTTCAATGGGCCAGCCGCACCCGACTTTCAGGACCTGTATCTCGTGCGTGTGGTCAGCCCCACGACCTTTCATATTGCAACGACTTCGGTGGGGGGTGGCAGCGGGACAGCGTCATTCGACACGGAGTTGTTTGTGTTCCGTGCGGACGGCTCAGGGCTGCTGGCAAACGACAACGAGTCAGCGGGCATGACTGGATCGTTGATCACACCAGTCGCGACCGACGGGAGCGGTTTCTCGTTAACCGTGCCCGGGCTGTACTACATCGGGATCAGCGGGTTCGACAGCGAGCCTCTCGCGGGGATGCAGCCTGCTCTGCCGATCTTCGACCTGGCGCTGCCGACGGAAATATCCGGGGCGGATGGAGCCGGTGGCTCGCTGGGGCGTATTGTCGGATGGTCAGCAGGCGGAGGGGTCGGGACGTATGTCATCGACATCGCCGGATGTACATTTGTGTGGGGCTGCGACGCCGATGCAAACGGTGATGACACTGTCGATGTGAACGACATCTCCTATGTGCTCTTCCGTCTCGGCGATGTTGATGAGCCCGGTGCGGACGTCAATCAGGACGGTGTGGTTGATGTGAACGACATCTCGTATGTGTTATTCCGTCTTGGCGATTGCCCGACGTAGCACACGGCTCACTCGTCACCCGGGCGATAGCGGCGCCGCTGTTTGGTTTGCCCGCGCTGCTTCTTTTCTTTGATCCGTCGCTCGACCGAACCCCGCGAGGGTCTGGTCTTCTTGCGCGGAGTGGGCGGGATGGCCGCCGCAGCGACGAGCTCTCGCAGGCGGGCGAGGCAGGCTGCACGATTCGCGCGCTGGGTGCGATGCTCGGATGCCGTGATCGCGATCTCGCCGGATGCGAGCAGCCTCGAGCCGAGGGCGCGAGCGAGCCGCGTCTTCGCTCCGCGGGTGATCGGGAGCACTTCGAGGGAAAGGCGGAGGGTCGCGGTGGTATGCCGCCGGTTGACATTCTGCCCGCCGGGCCCGGGAGAGGGTGTAAAAACAAACGTGACGAGAGCAGGATCGACGCGCACACCGGGCGCGATCTCCAGCGTCGAAGGGGCAGGTGGGTTGTCCGGGTATTCGCTCACAATCGGCTCGCGGTCGGTTCCTCTAATCTGTATCGTCTGCACCCCGCCATGGATACACGCACAGACATCATTATGCGCGAACGATTCGGGATCCACTCGCTCCGCCCGCTCCAGCAGCAGATCATCGATCGCGTGCTCTCAGGCAAACACGCCCTGGTCGTCATGCCAACCGGCTCGGGCAAGAGCCTGTGCTTCCAGCTGCCCGCGGTAGTGCGCCACGAGGAAACAGGGGGGGGCGTGGCGCTGGTGTTCAGCCCGTTGATCGCCCTGATGGAGGATCAGGTCGCCGCGCTCAAGGCGAGGGGCATCCGCGCAACGTACATCAACAGCACCCTCAAACGCGACGAACGCGACCGCCGGTGCAGGAAGCTGGGCGAGGGGGCGTACGAACTCGTGTACGCGACGCCCGAGCGTATGGAGCGAGAGAACTTCGTCCAGGCCCTGAAGCGGGTGCGGGGCGGAGTGACACTGCTCGCGATCGACGAGGCGCACTGCGTCAGCAAGTGGGGGCACGATCTGCGCCCCGCGTACCGCGAGGTCGGGCGGTTCCGAGAGCTCCTCGGAAATCCGGTGACCATCGCGCTGACCGCGACCGCCACACCGCAGGTCCGAAGCGATGTGCGCAACGTCCTTGGCTTCGATGGAACAGATATGGCGCTGTACGCGATGCCGGTGGATCGGGAGAACCTCGAATTGCGGGTGCGGGAAGTCTGGAGCGAGGACGAAAAAATCGAGCGGATGCGCTCAATCGCAGACGAGAAACGCGGCACGGGCATTGTGTATTTCACGCTGATCAAAGACCTAGAACGGTTCGCCGAGCGGGCACGCAAGGAGATCCCGGGGGTGCGCGTCGGGATGTACCACGGCAAACTCGACGCCCGGACCAAGAAGCGGGTGTACGAGGCGTTCGCCTCCGCCCATGCGGATGAACGTCTTATGCTGCTCGCAACAAACGCGTTCGGGATGGGCGTTGATAAGCCAGACATCCGGTACATCGTGCACGCGCAGATGCCGGGGAGTGTGGAGGCGTACCACCAGGAAGTTGGGCGCGGCGGGCGAGACGCCGAGCTCTCGGTCTGCGAAATGCTCTATATGCAGGACGATCTGGCGATCCAGCAGGAGTTCGTGGACTGGATGAATCCATCGCCGGATCTGCTGGTGCAGATCTCGGCGGAACTCGAACGCCACCCCCATGATGATGTGGACGCGGACGACATGCGTCTGGTTGTGCTGGGCAAGGGGCAGGGAGGCGGGCGAGTGGAGTACGCGATGATCGCACTGGAGCACATGGGGGTCATCGAGGACAGCTATGTCCCGGGGCGGTACCGGTTCGTGCGCCCGATCAGGGACGAAGAACTCGATACCGACGAGCTTCACTCGAAACGAGATCGGGATCTGCGACGCCTGGTTGATGTCGTGCAGATGGTGCGGGGCGGTGAGCCGCGCGCATATGTGAAGCGGTATTTCGAGGGGGATTAATCCGACAGGACATCCGCGGTCTCGGACGATCGGATACACCGCTGTAAGATCAGATTGTCTGCGTCGTCGGCACTGCCGTCCGAATCCATATCAATCGGTGACTGCGCAACGATGTATAACGCCTCGGTCGTGTAGAGATCGGTACACACCTCAACGTCCGCGCGAACGCTCCAGTTGCCCGGTAGCCCCGCGAGCTCGACAAGGAGCGGCGGGAGGTTGTTGTCCGCAAGATCGAAAACATTGATCGCCGTCGGATCGCCGATCGCCCATGATCGACCGGGAAATGCGCTGGCGCTGTCGAACCCCGCCGGGTTCTCACTATCAGAGTGTGTCGCCAGAACACCCACATAAAAAACCGATCCGGGTGTACCGACATTTGTCGGCGGGATCGCGGCTCGCTGGAAGCCGAATGCTTGGGCGTACGTCTCGACCGGGTGGTGAACAAGGAGCACCGCGTCGATCGGGTCGCCGTCGTCCGTAGGATCGGAATACACCACGATCGTCGCCCGGTTGTCCACCGGGACGCTATCGCCCCACGACCATGAAACCGATGAAATGGTCTGCGCACCATCGAGCACGACATAGGAATTTAAAAAGAGAATCTCGCCTCCCCCCGTGAGCCCAACGGAATCTTGCGGATCGCCGAAGTCGAGGGTATACGCGGAGACAAACGAGCACTCGTCGGGCACAGAATCATTGTTCTGGTCGGGCGAGAACTGGGCGGCGATATCGCAGGCATCGGGCACGCCGTTGCCGTTGCAATCTTGAGCATCCCCACTCGCGATCTCGATCGCGTCGGGAACAAGGTTCTCATTGCAGTCGCGATCAAGGATCGTGCACGTCGTTTCTGTAACCAACTCGAGGTTATCGATCCGGGCTCCGTTATCGAGCGATGAGCCGGACGAGAACCGGAATCGGATCTCGGTGATTCCAAGAAAATCCGCGAGGTCAATACAGATCTGCTCGCAGACACCTCCGCTAGCGAACGGTGCCTCCCACAGGGTCGCAAACGTCACGCCGTCGTTGATCGAAATCTCTACGCGCGGCCCGAGCGTGAGCGGGTTCTTTGAATACTCTAAGCGCAGCGCCGATGAAGTCGCCGCGCTGAGATCAACACATTTCGTTGTCGCCGATGAGTAAGGGAAGCCGGTACCGAACCGCATGGCGATATCCGAGGTGGAGGCGCAATCACCGGATGATGTCGTGTAAGGCCCGCTCCCCTCGCAACTCTCGAAGATATCGGGGAACTTCTCGCAGACGCTCCCGGGTGAGAAGAGATTGCCAAAATTAACAAAGAACGAAGTAAGGCAACCCGAGCCGCCGCACGTCCCACACGTAAGAGCATTAACCTGCGCGACGCAGGTCTCGTCCCAGAGCGTGTCGCAGCAGAACGGATCGATCTCGCAGATACACGCTTCAATCACCGGATCGAGACACCCGGGGACCGTGCCGATCTCACAGCACTCTCCCCGTGGATCAACCTGCCCCTCGCAGGGACATCCTTCCAAATGGATTTTGATGTTATCGATGATGATCGCGTTGCTATTGGGTCCGTGGTCGAACTTCCAGTAGATCGAAGCGCCAGGCGGGAGCGTGATCGGGTGGAGCGCGGTCGTACAGAGTCCGGACGTATTGGTGAGCAGCCCCGCAGACTGGGTCATCGAGGCGTTGCAATCGAGTTGTGTGTCGTTCGAGAGGGTGTACAGCAGTGTTGTCTGCGAGTCTGCGAACTGGGCGTACTGGAACTCAAGAGTGATCGTCGTACACTCCTGTCCCGCGTGATACACCCAGAGGATCGGATCTTGTGTCGGCGCGTTGAGACGCAGTCCGTTGCCCGAGTTACAGAAACTGGACCCCGTGATCTGCCCCCCGCCCTGACACCACTCGACGCGAAACGCCCCATTGTCCATGCCGTCAATAGTGGTGAACGACGGGAAACCCTGGGTGTACAGCGTGCAAGGATCACCAGTCTGGGCGATGGACTGTCGGGGCGCAAGGATCGCGCAACAAATCAGAACCGCGCTGCAGGCGCGGGGTAACATTCGGACCGTGCGATTCGCCACGCTCTCCTCCGGATTCAGTATGCCCCCGGGGCGGTGAATAGCGAGGATTGTGGTGTGGGTATATCCTTAATTTGTGCGTTGCGATTGGTGCGACGCACGGGACCACGAAAGGGTTGCGTGAGCCGATCGGACGTCGAGCGTGTTTTTATCGGGTGGGATGCCCAGGTGCTCGCGCGCGCTGCCAACACCTACCTCGATCGATTCCGATCGCTCTCCCCGCTCGAAATGCAGGATGTGCTGGTCGGCGTCCCCGGCGGACAGGCCGGACGCATGTTCCTCCGAGAGATCGCCCGTCAAGCCTCCGGAACCCGTCCACGGATAGTCACACCGGGGCGTCTCCCGGATCTACTCCTCGGAATCGAAGGACAAGGGGCACCCGATTCTGTGTTGCGCCTGATCTGGCGCGAAGCGATCGAGCAATGTGGCGACGCCGTGATCGCTCGTCTCGGCGGGTTGCTCGACGCCACCGATCGTGCACGTATTGTCGATTCGCTCGCACGCCGGATCCAGATATGGCACAGGGAACTGAGCGGTGATGGCATGCGCCTCCGGGATGCCGCCGAGCGGTTGAACAAAGACGGGATAGGCCTCATCGATCGGATGGCAGCCGCTGGGGAAGTGGAACTCGTTTACGAATCTCTCATCAAAGGGCACGGCCTCCGCGACCAGCAGCTCGTACGTCTGAATACGTTGGAATATGACGGTTGTACCTTCGCGCACACTCTCGTGCTTGTGTGTACCCCAGAACTCGGCGGGCTCGCTAGAGCCGTGGTTGAGCAACACTACGGAAAAACCATAGCGTTGATCGCAGCACCCGAGTCGCACGCCGCCGGCTTCGATCCGATCGGGTGCGTCGCGCCGTCCTACTGGCAGGATATCGACAGTCCAATCCCGGATAATGGGATCCGGTTTGAAGAGACAGAACAGGCGTGCGCCGCGTACGCGCTGGCGGCGGTGGCGCGCGACGCGGGTGAGACATCCGCCGATGGTGTTCGATTCGCCGTCACCGACCCGAAACTCGCCACCCTGCTCGAACGCGAGGCCGGAAAATATCCTGATATCAACCTCCGTACATGGACAGGTCGAGCATTGTCTCGGTCGCGCATCGGTGTGCTCATCGATTGTCTCACTCGTCATATCGCCGAGCACACATTCGAAACATA
>JAJDDG010000067.1 GCA_029260435.1 Phycisphaerales bacterium
TCCCCACGACAGACAACGCCCGCACCGTCTTGAACGCCCTGCTCGACGCATCCCGCTCCGCCGGCGCAACCCTCACCCATCCACACCGTGTCGGTGCGATCACCAAAGAAACCGACCGCTTCGTCATCTCCCCCGAAGACGAATCCAAACCAACCATCACCGCGCGCACCGTCATCCTCGCCGCCGGCGGCATGGCCCTCCCCAAGTCCGGCTCCGATGGTTCGGGCTACGCCATCGCCCGCGCACTCGGGCACACCACCACCCCCCGAATCTTCCCCGCGCTCGTCCCCCTCAAAGCCGACCCCGACCAAACCTTCGTCCACAACCTCTCGGGAATCGCCCTCCCCGCAACCGTTGCCGT
This sequence comes from Phycisphaerales bacterium, assembly GCA_029260435.1. Taxonomy (GTDB): domain Bacteria; phylum Planctomycetota; class Phycisphaerae; order Phycisphaerales; family UBA1924; genus OFTM74. Next base: position 362 of record JAJDDG010000067.1, read on the forward strand.
CATCGCATCATCAGGCAAACGCCTCACCTCATTCACCGCCCCCGTCCTCTGTACGCACTTCGGGCTCTCGGGCCCCGCCATCCTCGATATCTCCCGCTACCTCCTCGACGCCCGCGCACAAGATCCCGGCGCATCCCTCGTGATCAACTGGCTCCCCGACACAACAACCGACTCCATCGACCAACAACTCGCATCCCTCGCCTCCCGCGCCGTCATCACATTCCTCCGCGAACACCTCCCAGAGCGCATGGCGTACGCACTCTGCCACGCCGCGAAGCTCGACCCCAGAACCCACGGCTCCGACCTCCGCAAAGACGCCCGCCGCGCGCTCGCCCGCGCCACCTGCGAGTGCGAGATCCCGATCACCGCCTCCCGTGGATTCACCTTCGCCGAAGTGACCGCGGGAGGCATCCCCCTCGACCAGATCAACCCGAAGACCATGGAATCCCGCCTCTGCCCCGGGCTCTACCCCATCGGCGAGATACTCGATGTAGACGCCCGCATCGGCGGCTTCAACTTCCAGTGGGCGTGGGCCACAGGATTTATCGCTGGCATCTCCGCCGCGCGCGCGCTCAGTCCATAAACTCTCCCGATGCCCACTCTTCTCTGTGTACCGATCCTCGCCGACGACCCCGCCGCAGCCCTCGCCGACGCCATCCGCGCCAAAGACGCCGGTGCCGACCTCGTCGAGTTCCGTGTAGATACCCTCTTCGACCCCGACGACGAATCCTCAACAGCGCACATCGAATCCCTCGTCGCCGATTCGCCCCTCCCCTGCATCGTCACCTGCCGCCCAAACTGGGAAGGCGGGCATTCCGATGTGGACGACGCCGACCGCATCGCGCTCTTCGAAAAACTCGCCACATCCAGCGCCCCGCCGCGGTATATCGATGTCGAGCACAAAGCATTCTCCCGCTCCGCGAACCTCCGACAGAAGGTCCGCCTCGCCGTCGAGCACTCCGCCCAGCTCCGCGATATTTCCACCTCGCTCATCACCTCCGCTCACGACTTCGACACACGCCCGCTAAACCTCATGTCTCTCTTCGCCGACATGCGCGAAGACGAAACCCCCCGCGTCCTCAAAATCGCCTGGCGCGCCCGCTCCCTCCGCGACAACCTCGAAGCCTTCGAGCTCCTCCTCGAAAAAGACCGACCCACCATCGCCCTCGCGATGGGCGAGTTCGGGCTCATGTCCCGTGTCCTCGCGCCGAAGTTCGGCACCTTCCTCACCTTCGCCTCCCTGCGAGACGAATCCGCCACAGCGCCAGGTCAGCCCACCATCCGCGAACTGATAGACCTCTACCGTTTCCGTTCCATCAACAAAAAAACCCGCGTGTACGGCGTCGTCGGCATGCCCGTCGCCCACTCCATCTCCCCGCAGGTCCACAACGCAGCCTTCGAAGCCCTCGAACAAAACGCCGTCTACCTCCCCCTCCCCGTCGCCGAGTCCTACGAGTCCTACAAAGCAACCCTCCTCACCCTCCTGCACGATGAACACCTCGACTTCGCTGGCGCATCCATCACCATCCCCCACAAAGAGCACGCCATCCGCCTCGCCCGCGAGGACGACTCCCTCGCATGGCACATCGACCCCCTCGCCGATTCCATCGGCGCAGCAAACACCCTCACCCGCAACCCCGACAACTCCATCACCCTCACCAACACCGACGCCCCCGCGCTCGTTGAAGAGTGCCGCGAACTCCGCGCCGATCTCATGGATGCGCGTGTTGCTGTCGTGGGGGCAGGTGGGGGGGCACGAGCCGCAGCCTTCGCGCTCGCAAACGAGGGCGCATCCATCGACATCTACAACCGCACCCTCTCCCGCGCCGAGCAGATCGCAGAAGACGTGCGCACCGCGCTCCCCGCCGCCGCCATCACCGCCTATCCAATCGAATCACTCGAACAAGCCGAGTGCGATATCGCCATCAACTGCACACCCATGGGTATGGCATCAGGCCCCGCGCCAGAGCAATGCGCCGTGCCCGAACATGTTCTGGATCAATGGGCGATTCGAATGAGCAAGGGGAGTGTAGGGGGTGGGGGGGTTTTGGATACTGTCTACAACCCCCTCGAAACCCCCCTTGTCAGTGCATGCAAACAACGATCCATCCCCGCAATCAACGGCCTCTCAATGTTTATCCGACAGGCAGCCCTCCAGTGCGCGTCCTGGACAGGCAACAACCCCCCGGTATCTCTCATGAACCGTGTTGCCAGTGAAACCATGGGAGGTCCGCAGGCGTATAACTAGAAGACAGAAAGCGGTACATCCCGATGACCACGCTCGTGCGAGAACCAGTCCTCTACCCAAACCTCCACCTTTGGTTTGTACTCCTCGCCTCGCTCGATGTCCTGATCACCGCCGCCGTCCTCAAGCTCGGTGGCCACGAAATCAACCCCATCGCTGCATCCATCATCGAGACCAGCGCGCACACCGGCATGACCTTCTTCAAGTTTGCCACCGTCGCGTTCGTTCTCATCGCCTGCGAGTTCATCGGCCGCTCATCGTCAACCAAGGGGCGTACCATCGCGGCCGCCGCCGTGATCGCAAACTCATTCGCCATCACCGTAGGCAGCGTCCAACTCGCGATCTTCTTCCTCGCCCCCACCTTGTAAAGCTTGCACTTCTGATCGGGTGGTATGCTCACGCGCAGCGCGAGCATATCTTCTCCACGCCCTCTCCATCTTCCCGATGCCTGCTCCCCGGTGCCTAGTGCCTTCTTAAAACCCCTCCGTCGAGATCCCGCTGTTCACGAGGATGTCCCTGAACCCATCGTGAAACACAAAGTTCTCCTCGGGAAACTCTAAGCCGCTCATGTTGTTATCGATATGGCTGAACATCAGATCGATCCCCCCGATCTTTTCCCACGAATCCCTACCCGCATCCCGGATCTCCACCGTCCCCACAGTCGTCGCGCCCCCCGCGTCGTACCGCTCCATCGTCGCCGTGTACCGGAGTGTGCAACCCGGTGTCGCTTCCTTTTCGAGCGTCGCCTTGCGCACCTTCGCGAGGATCACTTTCTCTTTGAACTGCCCCGCGTGTCCAACCAGGATCCCCGCGCTCTGCGCCATCCCCTCGATGATCAAGCTCGCCGGCATGATCGGCAGCGCCGCCACCTCACCATCGCCCTCGAAGTGATCGTGCATGTGCTCCTCGGCGAGTGAAATATTCTTCACCGCGACAAGCTTCTCGCCCTCGACCAATTCCGTGATCCTGTCGATCCACATCCACCGCATCGTTGGCTCCCTGCGCGCACCGTCATCCTCCCCGTCAACGAGCCCCATCAATCATGCATCACAAACTACGCCGGCGTCGCCGCGAGCTTCCGCTCCACGTAGTTCACCAGCACATCAACCGTGAAGATGTTCTGCACATCGCCGACATTCGGATCCTTCTCGAACTCCGTGAAATCAACGTGCGGCATCTTCGACTTCATCTCTTCGATCCCCTTCGTGGTGATTTTGCCGTCAACCACGTAGTCCGGATCCTGCGCCGCACCATCCGGGAACAGATCACCCTGCGGGATCTTGAACCCGAACGCCTGCTCCACTTTGAACGTGATATCCAGGAAGTCGATCGACTCCGCTCCCAGATCCTTCGTGAGCACCGCGGTGGGCGTGACCTCGTCCTCGTCAACGCCAAGCGCATCCTCCAGGACCTCAACAATCTTCACAAAGATATCGTCGCGCGTCATCGTGTCTTCCTGTTACGTGTCTCTCGCCCCGCGTGCTGCATGCCACGCCGGGCGTCGTGCCCATATTGCAAGCCCAATAGTATCCCCCACAACCCCGCCCCCGCCAACCCGCTCCCCCAAAGCCCCAATCACCCCGCCCGCACGCCCCGCAGCGTGAATTTCCCGCTCGCGCACGTCTGCCCGCCTTCCCCGTCCTCGCTCCCCACCGATTCCGCCACCCCCTTCAGCTCATACGCCCCATCGCCCATCTCTTTCACCAGCTCCACCCGCACCCGCAGCCCCATACCGGGCCGCGCAAAGCTCCCGTATTTCAGCGCCCGCACCGATCCCAGCACGTGCCGCGAACACCCCGGATCACGCGACGCCAAAAGCTTCCGCCCCGCCTGCACCATCGCCTCCAGCATCAGCACCCCAGGCAGCACCGGAAAACCCGGGAAATGATCCCGCAGATACTCCTCCGCACTCGTCACCATCTTGATGGTCACGATCCGGTCCTCCCCCAACTCCAACACCCGATCAACAAGTTCAAACCGCATCACACCAGCCTACACGCCACGCACGTTTGTGCCACTGACCCGTCCTCGGGTCAGTGCTCCCGTTTTTTCTGTGGGTGGCATGCTCACACCACAGGGGTGAGCATGTCTTTTCTCCTCTTTCTTTTCCTGATCCCTGCTGCCTGATCCCCGGTGCCTTATCTTTTCCACATGCCCGCCAAGCCCCTCACCTACATCGACTCGGGTGTCTCCATCAAACAGGGCGACGCATTCGTCGCCGCCATCCAGTCGCACATGCGACGCACCCACGGCCCGCGCGTCATCCACGACCCCCGAGGCTTCGCCGGGCTCTTCCGACTCGACTACAACGAATCTCTCTTCAGACGCAACTTCAAAGACCCCGTCCTCATCGCTTGCGCCGACGGTGTCGGTACCAAACTCATCCTCGCAAACAAACTCGACAAGTGGGACACCATCGGCATCGACCTCGTCGCCATGAACCTCAACGACCTCGTCGTCCAGGGTGCAGAACCTCTCTTCTTCCTCGACTACATCGCCTGCGGGCGTCTCGATAAACAACGCCTCGAACAGATCGTCAAAGGCATCGCCGACGCCTGCGCACACTGCTCGTGCGCACTCCTCGGCGGCGAGACCGCCGAGATGCCCGACATATACAGTGGCGACGACGTAGACCTCGCGGGCTTCTCCGTCGGCGTCGCAGACCTCTCCCGTGTCACCGACGCCGAACGCGTCGAGCCCGGAGATATCGTCATCGGGCTCGAATCAGACGGCGTCCATTCCAACGGCTTCTCCCTCGTCCGCAAAGCGATCGAAGCCGCCACCCTCGACCTCAACGAATCATACGAGGATCTCGACCCCGAGCGCACACTGGGCGAAGTCCTCCTCACCCCAACAAGGCTCTACGCCCGCGCCGTCGCGCGCCTCCTCCGAAAATACAAAGTCAAGCGCGTCGTCTCGGGCATGGCGCACATCACAGGCGGCGGATTGCAGGACAACCTCAAGCGTGCGCTGCACGCCGATGTAAACGCTGTCCTCTCCGAATCATCCTGGTCGCCCCACCCGATCTTCCCCTTCCTCCAGCAGCGCGCAAACATCGAGCCCGAAGAAATGCACCGCGTCTTCAATATGGGCATCGGCTACTGCCTCATCGTCCGACCCACCTTCGCCGCCTCAGTCTCCCGACACCTCGCCCGCCTCGGGGAGCGCCCCGTCACCATCGGCAAGATCACCGCCGGGTCCGGCTCCGTCAAACTCGAACCGTAATCCGGTTGCGCTGCATGCCGTGCCACTGACCCGTCCTCGGGTCAGTGCTCCCTCTCCCTCTGGGAGAGGATGTCATCACGGTCTTCCGTGATGACAGGAGAGGGCTCCCCTCTCTCCATTTTCTCCCTGATCTCTGCCTTTTCTACTTCCCTCTCTCCCACCTCTCCTCCCTTCCCCCGCATCCGCTTCGCCAACCACCCCGCGCTCACCACACCGCTCGGCACCGCGATCAACACCTCCACCGCCCTATTCACCACATCCGCCGCAAGCGCAGTCGGGATATCGATCACACTCCCCGTCATCGCGACAGGCAGCATCGGCCCGATCAACCCAACGCTCCACTCCCGCACACCGACCCCGTTCGGCGCGATCGGGATCATCACCGCGAGCCGCGTCACCGCCGCCAGCGCGAGCGCGCCCGCCCAGCTGATCTCCGAGCCCACAAGCCCAAAGCAGATCATGTACCGCCCCGTCCACACAAACAACTCCGCGTACCGGATCGACAGCGCCGCGAGCATCCGCCACACCTCGGGCTCGGGCTCGGGCCGCTTCCCCCGCGCAAACGCCGCGAGCAACACCATCCCGCCGAGCAGCCCGCCCGTCGTGCCGTGCACAACCCAGAGCGACGCATCGCCCAGCAGCGCGATCGGCACCAGCGCGCCCGCGAGCACCACCGCCCCGACAAGGCTCACCACGTTCGCCCAGATAATCACCCGAGCGCTCTCCCGCACCGCGATCCCGTTCACCTTCTTGTGGTACGCAAGCCGCCCAACCATCCCGGGCCACATCGGCAGAAAATTCAACACCCCCGCCGCCAGAATCAGCGCAAGCATCTCCCCCTTCCCGACCGCCCCGTACCGCACCGTCAACACCCAGAACGCCATCGAGATAAATACGAACGTCACCGCGCACAACCCGCCAAGCACAACCAGCCCCCGCAGATGCCCGTCCTGCCCCAGCGCAAACACCTCGCCCACCGCGCCCCACACCCGCTCGTCCCGTGCGATCGCCCACACCGCGAGCCCCACCAGCGCAAACCCGATCGCCGTGCCCGCGACCCGCACCGCTCCCCGCCGAGAACGTAGCCGCCTCACAGCCCGCCCCCGCCCTCTTCTCCCGATTCGTCCTCGCCCCCGCCGAACATCGCTTCCACCGCCGCCGCCGCCGCAGAGTCATCGCCGAGAGTTTCCTCCTCCTCTTCGAGACCAACGCGCTCCACGACCAGCCGTGCGATCTCCGCCAGCTCTTTGTCATCACCCTCCGCGATCTCGCGCACATATTCATCCGGCACATGCGTGCCATACGAAGAGAGCACCGCCAGCCGCACCAGATCCGACTCCTCATCCAGCAGGCGTTCCATGATCCCGTTCGCCCCCTCGTTATTGAAAAACCCGTACGGCGCAAGGAACGAAACCACGAGCGATTTCAGCGAGTCATCCATGTCCTCGTACCGCCCCTCGATCGCCAGCGCCATGCCCCCCGCCGTCGTGTTGACATCCAGATCATCCATGTCCGGATCCAACGCGATGTCAACAAGCCAACCCCGCGCCTGCATCAGCACCACCATCAACTCCGCCACAGTCGCTTCCTTAAACCGAAACGCGAGATCCTCCTCGTCGATCACCTTCGGCGCCGACGCACGCCGGATCACATCGCCCGCAGTCGTAATACAGTTCGCGCCCTTCTCGTACCCCCCATCAGGCAGCGCCACAAACCCCTGCACCGCACGCCACCGCACCGTCGCCCCGAGCGAGACCGTCCGATCAAGCAGCCGCCCAACACCCCCCTTGCCAACCCATACGCGCTCCACGATCGACTCGCCGGGCAGCAACCGGATCCGACGATCCAACTCTACAACCACCGGCTGCACAACCTCCAACGCCTCCGCAACCAGCGTCCCGTCATCGCGCAGACGGATATCTTTTCCACCCACCCGCAGCGAAGGCACCAGCAATATCCGCGTGTGAATGGGCTTCCCGGGCCCAACCGCCAAAGGCCACCGAGATACATTCTTCAACGTCAGCTCCACCTCCATCCGCTCCAGAGGCCCGAGCGATGTCCGCGGCGATTCAACCCGCAGCTCAATGAAGTTCCTCGGCGATGCAGTCAGCCGGTCTAGCCACGGCGCAAAGTCCATCATGTAATCGTCGATCGCCCGCGCATCTTCTCCGTAATCAACCTCACCGCCCCCCAGCCACTCAACCCGCTCCCGTGCCAATCCGCCCAGCAGCGTCTCCGGCGCGTCCAGCGCCAGCGAGCGATACTTCTCGATCGCCAACTCCAACGAGCCGCCCCGTTCCTCCGCGATGCAAAGCCCGTACCGCGCAAACGTATCGTCGCTCGCGCCAATCGCGCCGAGCAACCGCTCCGCGGCCTCCAGGTCGCCGTGCTGCGCCGCGAGCATCCCCCGAAAGCGATCAACCGCCTCCGCATCGATCACGTCGTCCGCAGCAAACCCCTCCAGTTCCTCCACCGCAGCCTCCGCCTCGTCGAGCTCAAGCCCCGACCAGAGCCGCGTCGCGTTCATCTCAAGCGACACCGCCGCACGCAAATCCACCAACATCTCCTCGTCATCACCGCCCGCCTCTCGCGAGCGATAGATGTCATCCAGCGCGACCTCGATCCGATCGAGCGACGCTTGCGCGCGAGAATTTTTCACCTCTTCCTGTGCCCCGTCCTCTTTATCCTCATCCGCCGCACCCTCGCGCTCCGCGTCCGCTTCCTCCTCGGCTCCATCTTCCTCAACATTCGCCACTTCAACCGCCCACTCCTGGCTCAAATACACAGCAAGACGGATCGTCTCCATGATCTGCGGCAGCACATATTCCTTGTCCTCGTCGAAACTGATCCCCTCTTCCTTCATCCGCGCCTGCTCCATCTCCAATGCCATCACCTGCGCGTTGTACACAACATCGATCGGCGCCAGCGTCGCCTCCGCGCCCTCCAGTGCCCATAACCCAAGGTCGTACTCGAACAACTGCTGCGACGACATCCCATCACCGCTGTTGACCAGCACATCCGACACCCGGTCCCACATCCGCTGCGCACCACGGAACGCACCCCGCCGCATCAATTCGCCCGCCAGATTCTCCAGCGCACCAGCATCCACCGGGTCAGACAGCACCACGTTCGCAAGGAGCTCCACACGTTCCATCCCCGACTGCGCTCGGCCAAGAAACTCCGTCGAAAACAGCGCCGCGGCCTCCTTGTTCGTCCGGTCCTCCGCCGCGAGCAACAACCGATCTCTGTACACCCCCTCTTCGCCCATCTCCCGAGCGAGCAGCGCAGCATCAAACGCCAGACGGCTCCGGATCGATATGTCCAGCCCCGCCCCACGCGGCCCCAGCAGCCTGTCGTACATCGCCATCCGGGATGCCGCATCCTGGCGATTGTGAATGCTCCACATCAGCACGCGCAGCTGCGCCACTGTGTCATCGGGCCGCAGCCTGATGAGCTGCTTCGTCGCCGACTGCACCTCGTCCAATTCACCCGCCGCGCGCAGCGCCGCGATCCGCAGACGCAGCAACTCCACGTCCTTCGGCGCGTACCGCAAGATCACCCGCATCGCGCTCGCCGTCGCTTTGTAGTCCGACGCCTTCGGATCATTTGGCGAGCGGACCCAGTCCAGCGCAAAGCGCACCAGATGGTCCAGCGCAACACGCTGTATCCGCGACGCATCCTCCGACGAGATCTCCGCCGACGTAGAGCCGCCCGACCCTCCGCCCGCGCCACCCTGAGCAAGCGCTACCCCGCTCGTCACCAGCGCCGTGAACAACACAACAAACAACCACGCTCGTTTCACCAGATGCCTCCCGCTGTCAACGTCGCGACCCACCCGACCACCGCCATCCCCATGATCCCGGCAGCCGCCCATTCCCATGCCTCACTCACCTTTATTACTCGACCGGGAAACACCCTGTTCGCCCCGCCAACCGCGAAGATCCAGTTCCCGCCCCCGATCGCCGCCGCCCCGAGCCAGACCCACCCCCCAGCAACAAGCACCGTCCCCACCATCACCAACAAGCCACCCCACCCCAGGGCTCCGCCCACAACACCGATCCGCCACCCCATCCCGCGCCACCCGAACCCCACCTTATCGCCTGGTGCGAGCCGCCCGGATATTGCAATAGAACGATCGGGGGTCATACGTTGTTCTTTCGGGTCGTGTCAGGGCAACCAAAGAATATCCGGACCATCCCCGCCCGGCACACCCAATCCAACTACCCCGATCTCGAACCTCCCGGCAACCGGCCACCACCCCCGCTTCGTATACCCTCCCCGGAGCCGATTGACGCTACCATCCACCCCCTGCTAGCTTCCCACGGCGCGGCGCAGGCGCGCCACCACAGTCCCCAAACCGAGGGCCATCCCCCGTGCAAACAGCGCGTGCCATACGCTCAAACCCGCTCGCCCCGCTCTTCCGAGCCCTGCTCGTCTGTGCGCTCGCCGCGACGCCCGTCTTCTCCCAGTCCCAACTCCCCAGAAACTTCCCAGCCAAACAGCAACTCTCCACCGCAGAAAAAAGCACACTCGCCACATTCTTCGAAGACTGGACCGAACTGCTCACCTCCGAAGACCCCGAAGAATCCGCCGATGCCACCCAGGCGCTCACCGCCCCCTTCGATGAAGACACCATCTCCGTCGCCTTCCGACTCGAGTGCTCCAACGCCATCGCGCAAACTCTCGACAAGCTCATCGCGGACGACGACTCCCGCGTCGCCTTCGTCGCCGCGTCCCTCGCCGGCAAGATCGCAACCACCCGAACCGCCCGCGTCCTCAAGACCGCCCTCGAAGACAGCCGCCCCGCCGTCCGCTACGCCGCCGCCGTCGGCTACCGCGATCTCCTCGAGCCCGTCTTCGCAGACGAACCGCTCGCCATCGGCGCAAACCAGATCCCCGCCATCTTCAACATCATCGAACAGGCAATCGAAACCGAAGAAGATCCCCACGTCGCCGGCGGCCTCATCACCACCTTCTCCGCAGCCGCCGCCGCGAACAACATCAACGCCGCCGACCAGGCCCTCACCGCCCTCGCCCGCGCAACCGCCAAACTCGCCGCCCGCCTCCGCGCAAACCCCCCGATCGACAACACCCAAAGCTGGGACCGCGCCCTCTACCGCGCCATCAAACTCGCCTACGACGTCTCGCTCCAGCAGCAGATCGACCGAGGCGAGATCTCCAACGAATTCGCCCGCCAGTCCGCCATCGCCGCCGCCCTCACCCTCGCCTACGTCCAGCAGCGCATCGAATCCGCCGACCTCGCAGACACCGAATCCACAAGCGCGCTCGTTTCCCTTGCAGACGTCGCCGAACGCGCGCTCGTCATGGTCAACGAACAGATCAACACCGGCGCACCGATCGCTTCAACGAGCAAAGCCAAAGACGCCGCACGCAAAGCGATCGACAACGACGACCCCTTCATCTTCTCCGACGCCATAGACGACTACATGACCATCATCAAGCGGTCGCCCTACTCCGTCCCCGCCGACCAGCTGCCGTAGCACACCCGCGGATCAATATGTACAGCCGGGTGCCACGCTTTGACCCGAAGGGCAAAGCGTACTCCGCATACTTCCCCGTGCCACTGACCGGTCCTCAGGTCAGTGCTTCGTCTCTTTGCCGATCTTGGGTGGCATGCCCACGCTTCGGCGCGGGCGTGTCTTCTCCCCTCCCACCCTTCACCCTTGTATGAAGTCTTCACGCCCTTGCAAAAAAGCCGTGCGAAGCATGGCTGAAAACAGAATCCTGATGCATGGTTTCAGCACGCCGACGGAGTACTATCTATATATATTTTCGCTCTTCCGCAAGAAAACGCCACTCGAACGCCTCCAGAAGCGCGACCGGATCATCCGTTCAGAAATGGACCGTACCTTCTCGCAGTTTATTCCTCTCGACATCAATAGGCGAAAACTCTACGAAGCTCTTGATCAGTTACTCATCGAGTATGCCTCTGATTCCGAAATCGAACCCGCGACCGTGGAGCCGGACGAGTACATCAACAACTCGTGTAATCTGGCATGCCTGCCCTGGATGCTCGATGTCTTTTGCGAACAGGCCATCGAACTCAATATCCCCGAAGCAAAGCTCCTGGCGATCAACCTCACCCACGACATCTTCACCGCCATCGACAGCTACTTCCGCGAAGCCGATCCAGAACTCGCTTTCACCGAAGCCCAACTCCTCTTGGGCGCACCCAACGCAAGGCAATACCTCTGACCGTCGCTTATGACTCTTCCTTTGAAATACGTGACGCGCAGCGTCACATGAAAACAAGCTTCTCCCTCTTCCTGATGCCCGGTGCCTGATCCCTGATGCCTTCTTCTCTTATCCTTTCTCCATGTCCCGCATCCTCGCCATCTTCGCCCTCCTCCTCATCGCCCTCGCCGCGACCGTCGCTACCGACCGCCCGCTCCCCCGCGCCGACCTCCGCATCATCGACATCGCAGACTTCAACACACTCGACCCCCAGCGCATGTCCTACCTCCAGGACCTCCGCATGGCATACGCCATCTACGAACCACTCGTCCGCTGGGACAACGACACCTTCGACATCGAGCCCGCCTGCGCAACATCCTGGTCAATCTCAGGCGACCGCCTCACCTACACCTTCCACATCACCCCGCTCGCCAAATGGTCCGACGGCTCCCCCGTCACCGCCCACGACTTCGTCTACGCCTGGCGCCGCGCCATCCTCCCCGACACCGCCGCCGACTACGCCGGCCTCTTCTTCCGCATCGCCAGCGCCGAAGACTTCTTCAACTTCCGTTCCGATCAACTCAACGAATATTCCACCCGCCCCGCATCCCAGCGCACCAAAGAAGCCGCCCAGCAACTCCGCGCCGAACTCCTCGCTTGGGCAGACCAGCACCTCCCCATCCGCGCGATCGATGACCAGACCTTCCAGGTCACCCTCGCCTCGCCAACCCCGTACTTCCTCGACCTCTGCTGCTTTGGTCCATTCTGCCCCGTGCATAAACAAACCGTCGAATCCTTCGTCTCCATCGACCCAGCCTCCGCCGCCATCCGCCAGGACCACACCTGGACCAAACCAAAGCACATCGTCACCAACGGCCCATACACCCCGACCAACTGGCGCTTCAAACGCGAGATGCGCCTCGAAGCCAACCCCGCCTACTGGCAACCCGAGCGCATCAAATCGCAATCCATCTCCATCATCCCCATCGAAGACAACAACACCGCCGTCCTCGCCTACCAGACCGGCGCCGCCGACTGGATGGCCGATGTCACAGTCGATTACGTCGCCGACATGATCGACGCACGCAAGCAAGGCAAAGACATCGATATCCAGGCGCTCTCCTCCTTCGGCACATACTTCTGGTCCTTCAACTGCTCGCCCACCCTCTCCGACGGCCGGGCGAATCCATTCCATGATCCACGCGTCCGCCGCGCTTTCGCGATGAGCGTGGACAAAAAAGCCATCGTCGAAAAGGTGAAACGCTCCGGTGAAAAAGTGGCAAACGTCCTCGTCCCGCCCGGCTCCATCCCCGGATTCAACTCCCCCGAAGGGCTGGGCTACGACCCCTCCGCAGCGCGTGCCCTCTTCGCCGAAGCAGGGTGGCAGGACCGCGATGTAAACGGCGTCGCCGAAAACGAGCAAGGCGTCGACTTCCCGACAGTCGAAATGCTTTGCACCCAGACCGCGTATCACGCCTCCGTCGCGCAGGCCATGGGCCGCATGTGGGAAGAAAACCTCGCCATCAAAACCAAGGTCGTCGTCCGCGAAACAAAGGTCTACCGCGACAACCTCAAACGCAAGGACTACATGATGGCCCGGGGCGGGTGGTACGGCGACTACGGCGACCCAACCACATACTTGGACCTCCACCGAACGGGCGACGGCAACAACGACCGCGCCTTCACAAACGAATACTTCGACTCCCTCCTCGCCAAAGCAGAACGCGAACTCGATACCGAAGCCCGCATGCGCCTCCTCGAAGAAGCCGAACGCTTCACCATGCAGGAAGCACTCCCCATCCTCCCCATCTGGCACTACAACTACTACTACCTCTTCAAAGACCCAACCGATAAAGACGGCAACCCAAACCCGGGCGGCCTCCGCGGCATCACCACGCACCCGCGCCTCACCCAATACCTCTGGGAACTGGAGGTCGTCCAATGATCGACCTCATCATCCGCCGCCTCATCCAACTCCCCCTCATCCTCCTTGTCATCTACACCGTTACATTCTTCCTCGCCTGGGCGCTCCCGGGCAGCGCAGTCATCAACGACGAAGGCAGACAACCACCCGCCGCCGTCCTCGAAGCAATGGAACGCCAGTACCACCTCGATGACCCCGCGAAGTTCTACTTCGACTACCTCTACAACGTCTCCGGCGCACGATGGACAGTCGAAACAATCAACGGCAGCAGCAGCGGGGGGCCGGTCTTCAACTTCGGCCCGACCTTCCGCTACGAAGACTGGACGGTCAACGACCTCATCGCGGGCTCCCTCCCCATCTCCATCGTGCTGGGCCTAAGCGCAATCCTCATCGCGCTCGTCGTCGGCATCACCGCAGGCGTCGTCGGCGCCGTCAAACCAAACTCACCAGCAGACCTCGCGACACTCCTCGTCGCGCTCATCGGCATCTCCATGCCATCGTTCGTCGTCGGCACACTCCTGCTGATGCTCTTCCCCGTCTGGCTCGGGTTGGGAACCGTTGCCGGCTGGGGCTCGCTTTCGGACATTTGGCTCCCCGCCCTCACCCTCTCCCTCCCCTTCGCCGCCTACATCGCAAGACTCACCCGCATGGGCATGATCGAGTCGCTCGACACGGATTACGTCCGCACCGCCCGCGCCAAAGGCGTCACCGAACACAAAGTCATCCTCAAACACGCACTCAAAAACGCATTCCTCCCCGTCCTGTCATACCTCGGCCCCGCCGCCGCCTTCGCCATGACAGGCTCCTTCGTCGTCGAACAGGTCTTCGCCGTCCCCGGCATCGGTCAGCACTTCGTCAACGGCGTCCGCAACAAAGACCTCTTCGTCATCCTGGGCGTCACCCTCGTCTTCGCGACGCTCCTTGTCCTCATGAACCTCGCCGTAGACGTCCTCTACCGCTGGATCGATCCCCGCATCGACAACGCCTAACCACCATCGGGTGGCATGCTCACACTTCTGAGGGTGAGCATGTCTTCTTCCCTCTCTCCTGTCGAGGACACGCCGCAGGCATGCCGCAGACCCGCCGAAGGCGGGATGCCTGATGCCCCAACACAAAAATCCCCTGCCCGATCAC
>JAJDDG010000068.1 GCA_029260435.1 Phycisphaerales bacterium
GGCAATGACCTACTTTCCCGCTGTGCAGTATCATCGGCGGCCCAGGCTTAACTTCTGAGTTCGGGATGGGATCAGGTGTGGCCCTGGACCTAAGGTCACCGACAAATCCGCCCCTGGATTTTCATCCAGGGGCGAAGTGAATTTGTCATGAAGTGTGTATCTGATCTCAGGTGATTCGAAGAAAGAGGAATCACATGGGGTCTCATCTGAGTGACCCGATCGGGGGTTGATGATCAAGAGGTCTTGGATCTCGGGTCTTGGCCTATTGCCTAGTCCCAAGTCCCTAGTGCCTCTCATCACATCGATTCCCGGTCGGAATGACCAAGTCGTCGACCGTTCGTACTGCTTTGCTGAAAACATTTCTGTCCTTACACATGCAGCCGATCAACCCGGTGGTCTACCGGGGGTCTCTCGTTCAATGAAGAACTTGCAACACTCATCTCCAGGGGGGCTTCCCGCTTAGATGCTTTCAGCGGTTATCCCTGCCTCACTTAGCTACCCAGCGATGGCTCGAGCGAGCCAACTGGCACACCAGGGGTGAGTCCCTCCCAATCCTCTCGTACTAGGGAGAAATCCTGTCAATGTTGCGGCGCCCACAGCAGATAGGGACCGACCTGGCTCGCGCCGGTCTGAACCCAGCTCGCGTACCACTTTAATGGGCGAACAGCCCAACCCTTGGGACCGCCTTCAGCCCCAGGATGTGATGAGCCGACATCGAGGTGCCAAACCGCTCCGCCGCTATGGACGCTCGGGAGCGATCAGCCTGTTATCCCTAGGGTACCTTTTATCCGATGAGCTACGGCCCTTCCACTCGGAACCGCAGGATCACTAGAGCCTCATTTCTGAACTGCTCGACCCGTCGGTCTCGCAGTAAAGCCGGTTTGTGCTCTTACACTCGACACGCGGTTTCCATCCGCGCTGAACCGACCTTTGCGCTCCTCCGTTACTCTTTGGGAGGAGACCGCCCCAGTCAAACTAACCAGCACCCACTGTCCTCTGCCCGGATTCACGGGAATCAGAGTTAGGCCACAAACGCATGAAGAGTGGTATTTCACCAATGGCTCCATCCACGCCAGAACGCGGACTTCAAAGCCTCCCACTTATCCTACGCAACATATGCTCATGACCAATAGAAGCCTATAGTAAAGGTCCATAGGGTCTTTCCGTCTTGCCGCGGGTAGGCGGCATCTTCACCGCCACTACTATTTCACCGAGTTGGTCGTGGAGACAGTGCTCCAGTCGTTACGCCATTCATGCGCGTCGGAACTTACCCGACAAGGAACTTCGCTACCTTAGGACCGTCATAGTTACGGCCGCCATTGACCGGTGCTTAGGTCACGAGCTTCGCCGAAGCTAACCCGCTTCCGTGACATTCCGGCATTGGGCAGGCGTCACACTGTATACGTCCTCTTACGAGTTAGCACAGTGCTGTGTTTTTGATAAACAGTCGCCAGAGCCTTTTCTCTGCGCCCTCTCTTGCGAGTAGGGCCCCCTTATCGCGAACTTACGGGGTCAATTTGCCTAATTCCTTCACGACCATTCTCTCGAGCGCCTGAGGCTATTCGCCTCACCTACCTGTGTCGGTTTTGGTACGGACACTGCTTTGCCACTAGAGCTTTTCTAGGAACCATCTCCCCTTACGACGGCCTCGAGGGCCTCAGCATGCTGGTGCTTCTGTAAAGCTTGACGATCCGCACTCTAGATTGATCTCCACAGTGGTGCAGGAATGTTAACCTGCTGTCCATCGACTACGCCTTTCGGCCTCGCCTTAGGATCCGACTAACCCTGGGCGGATTTACCTTCCCCAGGAAACCTTAGGTTTACGGCGAGCAGGATTTTCACCTGCTTTATCGTTACTCAACCCGGCATATTCACTTCCTGACGCTCCAGCTACCCTTCCGGGACGCCTTCGCTGCTGACAGGAACGCTCTCCTACCGCTCTTTCGAGCCCGCGGCTTCGGTTCTTAGCTTATTCCCGATCATTATCGGCGCCGAATTCCTCGACCAGTGAGCTATTACGCACTCTTTAAATGGTGGCTGCTTCTAAGCCAACATCCTGGCTGTCATGGCAATTCGACTTCCTTTAGAACTAAGCAAAGATTAGGGACCTTAGCCGGCGGTCTGGGTTATTCCCCTTTTGTCCACGGATATTATCACTCGTAGACTGACTCCCTTGCCTTGGCTGTTGGTATTCGGAGTTTGGTTGCCCCGGGTACCCGGTAAGGGCCCCAAAGGCATCCAGTAGCTCTACCCCCAACAGTTGCCGCAAGAGGCTATTCCTAAAAATATTTCGGAGAGAACGAGCTATCTCCCGGTATGATTGCACTTTTAGCACTCCCCACAGGTCATCGCCCAACTTTTCAACGTTGGTGCGTTCGGTCTTCCAAGAGGTATTACCCTCCCTTCATCCTGCCCATGGGTAGATCACCGGGTTTCGCGTCTACCCCCTACGACTCAGCGCCCATTTCGGACTCGCTTTCGCTCCGGCTCCGGTCCGTTAGACCTTAACCTCGCCGCAGAGGATAACTCGCCGGGTCATTATGCAAAAGGCACGCCATCACCCCGAAGGGCTCTGACCGCTGTGTAGGCACATGGTTTCAGGTACTATTTCACTCCCCTAGCAGGGGATCTTTTCATCGTTCAGTCGCCTTACTGATCCACTATCGGTCGTTAAGTAGTACTTAGACTTAGGGGGTGGACCCCCTTATTCGTTCACACCGGGTTTCACGGTCCCAATGTTACTCTTATGGTCTCATCAGCTATGTGGCTACGGGACTATCACCCTCTTCGGTATGCCTTTCCAGACAACTCACCAACACTACTGACTTATCCGTTTTCGCTCGCCGCTACTTACGGAGTCGCTATTGCTTTCCTTTCCTCTAGGTACTTAGATGTTTCAGTTCCCTAGGTTCGCCTTACACGCCTATGCATTCAGCGTGCAATGACCCTTGCGGGCCGGGTTTCCCCATTCGGACATCCACAGATCACAGCTTGGTTACCAGCTCCTTGTGGCTTTTCGCAGGTTCCCACGTCCTTCATCGCCTCTTAACGCCGAGACATCCGCCATATGCCCTTGGTAACTTGATCACTTCAACCTCACGCCGCACTGCAAGCAGTACTTTGATCGGTTGAATCACTCAAGATTGACCCAGGTTGTAACGATTTCACTTCTCTTTTCTCAAGAGTATGTTCTCGGTGCGCCCGCCAACTCGTTCCCAAGGTGCAAAAACAGCCCTGAGTCCTCGCCAACGAACGCGGCAACACTACACATTCATCCGGATGTCAAAGAAGCCAACGGATCCGGCTCACGCCTTTGCCGCTGCCCTTTTGCTGATTTCCCACCAGCGTCAGGGACCGCTCTTTTCCAGAACGGGATCGGCGAGTGTAGCGAGCGCTGGAGCCGTGTCAAGCAGAGCAGGAATCTGGCCCCCGAGACACGGGTCGATCCGCTCATCCGGCGGCAAAAATGGGGAGCAACCGGGGACAAACTGTCCAAAGAACGCCCGTTTCGCGCATGAAATGCCGCCCGCACGCTTCTCGGCAGGCGATCTGCACTTATGCGCGGAAAAACTAGCGGCGGTCGCCGGTGCCGAGCCCGGGCCCACCGGTGTCGCGCCGTCCATCACGCTCACGGTCTTCCTGCTTGTCCTGACGGGCATCAGGGCGGGCGGATGGATCGAGAACCGCGGCTCCCATGGCGAGCCCCTGCTCTGCTGAGGCAGCGAGGCGTTCACGGGCGGAATCGTAGGAGTCGGCTCCGTCAATCCGTGTGAAGATCTCGCCGGTGCTCGTGGAGATGACCGCGCCGGAACCATCCTGCCCCGCGACGCCCGCGAGGACATCCAGCAGGTAGGCATCGACCACCTTGCGGATCGCCTCGGGATCGACGGGGACTTCCGTGGGATCGGCTTGTGGGTCGTTTTCGTCGGGGACGAACGTGACGAGATCCTCGGGGATTTCGAGATCCGCCTGGATCTGTTCGCCCGCGCCGACGCGTCCTACCCCGCGGCGCCAGTAGCCGTAGTAGAACTGGTACACCTCGAACTCTGCCGAGGCATCTGCGCCGAACTGCCCCCGCTGGGGCGTGCGTGCGCTGGCGACGAAGTACTGCACGTCCGGCGCGAACCAGACAGGGTCGCTCCACTCGGAGAGTTCGCTTGCGACCGCGACACCCTCGGCGAGGGATTTCTGCGGGTCTGTGAGATCACCGGCTTTGCCGAAGAAGGGGTTGGTCGCCCAGTAGCGGACTGCGTAGCGGTAGGTCGTGCCTGGCTGGGCGTCGAAGTCGTGCGCCCAGAGCGTGATTTCGGTGTTCAACGCCGAGGTGAGCGAATCGGTGGGCTGCATAAAATCTTCGGGTTTGATTGGATCGACCTGGGGGGCACCGTTGGGGTTGCCGCCGAGATCTTGGATCTGCACGATGAGAACAGATTCCTGTTCCAGGAATGTTTCGAGGCGTTTTTCCTGGGTCTCGCGGATCTTCTTCTTGCGATCGCGTTCAGCTTTTTCGGCGTCCATCGCGCCGCCATCGCGGCCGCCGTCGCGTCCGCCGCCGCCGGGCCTACCGCCGCCGCGCCCGCCCTGGGCGTAGTAGATGGGTTGAGTGGTTGGGGCGTGGGCGCTTTTTTCCATCTGATCCTCGAGATTGGTGATGGATCTGCGGAGGCGTTCGAGCTGCATCATCAGGCGCTCGATCTGGCGTTCTTCCGGGGTGATCTCGGCGAGTTCGGCGTCATGGACCTGGGCCAACGAAGGCGGGATCCACTGCTCGCCGGCGATCGTGGGCATGATGATCGGGTTGCGGATCTGGGCGCGCAGCTCGTCTTCCTCGTCGAGGAGCTGGCGGAGATCCGCGGGGGGAAAATCGGGATCCTGCGCCGCATCGGCGAGGGAGAGCTGCGCGGGTGATTTGGCGATTGGCTCCGCCACGCTCCATGAGCCGTCGGGGAGCAGCTCCTGGCGCAATACTTCGACGTCCAGCAGTTCGACGCGTCCGTCCCACCAGAGCTTGGGCAAGACCGCGAGCCCGGCGCGGAGGCGCTGGGCATCGAGCGTTGTTTCCAGCGAGATGCCGCGGACGTCGTAGGGCTGATCGGTGAGCCCGAGGCGGCGTGAGAACCCCGGGTCGGCTTTCTGCTGATCCTCGACGAACCGCGGATCGAGTGTGCTGCCCATGTTCATCACGAGCGGGCGGGACGCGGCGGGCGGTGCGAACGCTGCGTGCACCACACCGTTCGGGAGATTGATCTGGATACCATCCTGGGCGTTATCGGCGCCACCCTCGATGTTCAGGTGCGAGGGGGCGAAGGCGAGGATCGATTCGGACGCGGGAGTGGAGCCCGCTGCCTGTTCGTAGAACGCACGCAGATCCGGGACCGTTGTGGGGACATCCGGGTGGATGCTCTGCGATTCGAGCTCGTTGACCTTGCGGGCGGCTTTCTCGGCGGCGATCTCGCCGGCGTTCGCGGGCGCGACATCCTTGCCGCCGACCTTGACGTTGCTCGGGATGAAGAACTGCGCGCCGAAGACGCCCAGCAGGGCGAGGAAGAAGAGCGCGAAGACGACCTTCTCGATGTGCATTTCGAAAACACTGATGCCTTTGATCTTCATCTTTTTTGCCTGAAAATAAGGAGAATAGGTCTTGCTGGTTCGTTCTTAGCGGGGTTGTTCGGCGTTCTCGTCTGTCTGCTCGGGGTCGGGGGGGATGCCCATCGCTTCGCGGACACTCGGGGGCATCAGCGGCTTCATCCAGTGACGGAGCCAGACGGTCTCGATGCGGAAGTGCACGCGGACGAGGTGGTCCCCGCCGTAGTAGTACCCCCGCTCGAGAGCGGACACCGGGTCGAACTCCTGGATATCAAAGTCGATCACGGCCATAAGGTTTGTGGTGCGGAAGGCGCGGAGGATGTCCGGCAGTCGGTCGCTCGCGGCGACCAGATCGACCTCCGCGTAACGCACATCGAAGAAGGGGTTCACCGCGTTGGGCCAGGAGGCGCGACCGGTGTAGGAGCGTTCGTAGTCCGGGGTGATCTGCTTGGCGTCGTCGAGCTCACCGACGGGTTCGCCCTGCCCGGGACGGTAGCTCCAGGGTTCGACGACGATCGAGAGGACGTGGCGTGCGGGCGCGCGGAAGACGGGGAGCCAGTCGCCGTTCTGGTCGGTGTTTGCTGATTGGATCGCGCGGGCGATGTCTTCGTGGATCCAGTAGAGGAACTGCCACTCCCAGAGCTGGTCGAGTTCGGGCAGGTCGCCCTGCGGCCAATCGACGACTCCAGCGAAGACGTTCGGCTCGGCGTACGCGGAGAGGCGCGAGGCGGCGGCACGGTAGAGATCCAGGCGGCGCGACGAGAGCAGCTCACGCAGTGTTTCGTGCTCCTCGGGCGTGAGATCCTGGCTCTCTCTGCGGGAGACAATCCGCTTGATCTCGTCTTCCTGGAGACGCTGGAGATCTTTGAGCAGCACCGAATCCGGCAGCGGGGTACCCCACCGCATCTCATCGGCGAGCGAATCGTGCGCACGGGGCCAGACATCCACCATGCGGGATCGCAGTCGGGTGCGGGCACTCTCGTTGGCGGGCTCGGGGAACAGCGCGTCGATCAGCGGGTGCTTGCCCGCGCGGTTGTAGGCGATGGCTTCTTCGCGGATCGCCTCGCTCTGCTCGAAGATCAGTCGGCGCAGCTCGGCGACCTGCTCGGTGGTTGCCTTGTTGGGTGTTGCGCGGATCGAGATTGAATCTTCGCCCGGGACTACTGCGGGGATCTCGTAGGTCACGGTGATGCCATCGATCGTGCGGATGTTGCCCGACTCGCGGTCTTCGACCTCTGTGTGGATCGCGGCGCCCCATTTGGAGCTGAAAAAGATCATCGCCGGCAGAGCAAGGATAGTGACGAACATCACGATGACGACGAGCAGATTCGACTTGATGAGGTTGAGGACTTTCTTCACGCCTGGTCCTCCTGCGCGATTGTCGCGTTGGCTTCCTGTTCGCTGTCCGTGTCGCCCGGCTCTGCGTTCGGGTCGGTGATCTGGAGAATCAGTTGGATGGTGTAGCGGTACATGTTGTCCTGCGAAACATGCACGACGAGCCCGTCGGGCAAGGGCGGGAGCGATGTGAGCAGCGCCCGACTCTGGGTCGAGGCTGAAGATGATTGCGAGCCGCCGAGTGCGCCCCTGCCGCCGAGCCCTCCGCCCCCTCCGCCCCCTCCGCCAGAATCGGTGGTTGCTGTTGTGGTGGGGCGCGCGTGCTCGTCTGTCCTGTCGGTCGCGGACGGTTCGAGCGGCGTGTAGGCGATATCGTCTGCGCGGGGTGGGTTTTCAATCGTGAAGGGTGTATCGACTGGGTGCGTGTGATCGCGGAGCCAGGTGAGGATGGAGTCGTTGACGAAAGAGATGTTGTCGGGGTGGTCGGAATCGAGCACGAGCACGAGCCCGATGGCACCGAAATCTCCCGCGACGGCTTCTTCATCTTTCTTCTGCGGCGGGTTCCCGCCTGTGTTTGTCGAGGGGAAGCCTCCGCCGAAGCCGCCGGAGCGCCCCCCGCCGCCGCCGAGCCCACCGCCACCCGATTTGCCGCCTCTCCCTCTGGAGTCTCGTCCCGAAGCTGCCGCTGGGGGCGCTGAACCCGATGGTGCCCCGGAAGGAGCCGCGGCTGCGGTGAGGCGTTTTTCCTGCGGCATTTTGAGCGGATCGCCCGGCTTGATGTACCCGGTCTGCACGGATCGGATCATGAACGCGCGTCCGGTTTCCCCGGTGGTCGATGCGTACTGCTCGTCGGCGTCCTTGAGCATGTCGTCGATGCGGGCAAGGATCGATTCGTACAGCTGGCGGTCGGTGTGCAGTTCTCGCATGTTCCATGCGACGAATCCAGGCATGGGCGACTGTCCGGACGCCTCCTGCCATTCGTTTTTCAGGCGGGAGCCGAGGCTCTTGGCGTCCGAGATCGGGCGGGTGAGGCTCTTGTCGTTTTTCGCGCGGGAGATCTCTGAGGCTTCCATCGCGGGCTTGACGAATGTCACGCCACCGGCGAGCAACCCCACGCACGCCGCCGCGATAAACCATGGTGTTTTGTGGCGCCAGACTTCCTTGCGGAGCACCGCGACGGGCATCAGGTTTGCGCCGATGGTGTGCATGCCCAGCGCCTGCAGCGCGAGCCCGTAGCACGTGGCCATGTTGAGCGTGACGGCTTCGAAATCGGAGGCCGCGGCCCCCTCGACCTGCAGGCGCTTGAAGCGCTCCAGGCGGTAGACATCGAGTTTGATCTGGGCGGTCAGGAGTTTGCGCAGCCCGGGCAGGCGGAAGGTGGAGCCCATTCCCACGAGGCGCTGGAGGTTCGCGTCGGGGTGGGTGTCCTCGTAGTACTGGATGGACCGCTGCACATCGCCCACGAGGTCCGCGAGGATCGGCTTGATCGCTTGGAAAATATGCTTGCGGTACTTGGAGGATTCGGCGTCGCGCTTCAGGCGTTCGGCCTTGGCGTACGGAAGCTTGAACGTCTCGGCGATCGCTTCGGTGAAGTTGTGCCCGCCGATCGGGAAGGTGCGGATCCAGACGCGCCCCGCCTCGGCGACAATCAGATCGGTCGAGGTGGTCCCGATATCGAGCAGGATGGTGCCCGGTGTCGCTGCGGTGAAGCCCAAGTCGTAGGCGATGGCGTTGTACGCCGCGAGGGGGCCGAGCGTGATGAGGCTCGGCGTGAGCCCGGCATTGCCTTGCTGCGCGAGGTTTTCGTGGATGCGCTGCTTGGTGATCGCGAAGATGCCGACCTCGACATCGGGCGAATCCTCGCTCTGGAAGGTCTGGTAGTCCCACTCCACGTCTTCCATCGGGAAGGGGATCTGCTGGTCCGCCTCGTATTTCACCACGCCCGCCACATCCTTGGGCTGCACCGGCGGGAGTTTGGCAAAGCGGGCGAAGGAGGCATGCCCCGGCACCGAGACCGCGACACTCGCCCCCTTGAAGTCATCTCTGTACTGCCCCATCAGGGCACCCAGCCCCACGCGGATCGCGTCGCCCTGATCGATATCGGGCGTCGAGAGCACGCGTTTGTGCGGGATCACCACGAAATCGAGCACGCGCAGGTCGTCCCCGTCTCGCTGGAGTTTCAGAGCCTTGATCGCGCCGGCGCCGACTTCGACGCCCCAGCACACATTTGACGAAGCCATTCGCGTTCCTCGCTTCGAGCCCGACCCACCAATACCGACATGAATTCCACACTCCGAGCCCGGACGGGATTCGGATGGGGCGGACATCCTAGCGGACTGCCCACCGCCCCCCAATCTTGCCTGCCCGAGTGCCCGCTCCGGGTCCACCCGAGAGCACACCACAACCCCGCCGGGGAAGAGATCGGCGGGGGACACAGCCCGATACGCCCCATGTGTGAAAACGGTTCTCCCGGAGAGCACCCAATCCCGGAAAGGTTGCGGTACACTGCCCTAGACATCGCGATGTCGGGCAGCGGTGGGCTGCCGATGGTTCTCTATCTTCTCAAAAGGCTCCACTGAGCAAACATATGAACGCCCCGTCTGAACCTTCCAAGACGCCGGACGCTGCGCCGACTCAGGCACACCCGGATCCCCAACCCGCCCCAACCGAACAGGGTGCCCCCGCGCCGAGCCCCCAGACCCCGGCTCCCGCGCCAAGCACCCCGGTGCCAGCACCAGCTGAAACATCCTCTTCGATGGATCAGGAAGCCGACGCCGCGATGAAAGCTGTCATGGAAGCTCCGGCCCCACCACCCACATCCGGTGGTGCCACGGGCGAGCACAAGAAAGCCATCCGTGGCCCCCGGGTCGTGCAGGGCGGGCGCGAGTACCGCAAGGGGCTGGTCGTCAGCGTCGGGCCGGACGCCGTGTTCCTGGAGTTCGGGCCCAAAGAGCTGGGCGTCATCGATCGGAAACTTTTTACCGATGAGAACCTGCCCAAGCAGGGCGAAGAGCTCGAGGTTGTCGTCCAGCGGTACAGCGCGGAAGAGAATCTGAACATCTGCGTGCTGCCCGGCGCGGTGCAGAAGGCCGACTGGGAACTGCTCGAACCCGGGCAAATCATCGAGGCGGAGGTCACCGGATCGAACAAAGGCGGGCTGGAGTTGAAGGTCGCCAAGCACCGCGCGTTCATGCCCGCGTCGCAGATCGATGTGATGCACATCGACGACATCAAGCAGTTCATCGGGCAGAAGCTCAAGTGCCGCGTGATGCGTGTGGACCGCATGGGTCGGGGCAACATCACCCTTTCTCGTCGCGCGCTGATGACCGACGTGCGCAAGGAGCAGGCTGCCAAACTCAAAGATTCGCTCAAAGAGGGCGACACAATCTCCGGGACGATCCGGAAGATCATGCCCTTCGGCGCGTTCGTTGACATGGGCGGGATCGACGGGCTGCTGCATATCTCGGACATGAGCCACGAGCGTCTCGCCAAGGCTGAGGACATCGTGAAAGAGGGCGAGACCGTCGAGGTGAAGATCCTCAAGCTCGACTGGGAGAAGAAGCGCCACTCGCTGGGGCTCAAGCAGCTCCAGGCGGACCCGTGGGTCGAATCGACGAGCGAGGTAAAAGAAGGCGAGATCATCTCGGGCAAGATCACCAAGCTCATGGACTTCGGTGCGTTCGTCGAGGTCGCGCCGGGTGTCGAAGGGCTCGTGCATATCTCCGAGCTCGCGTGGCAACGCATCGCCAAGACATCCGACGCGGTGCAGCCTGACAAAGTCGTGAGCGTGAAGGTGCTCCGGGTCGATACGGATTCCCGCAAGATCTCGCTGAGCATCAAGCAGGCGTCCGACCGCCCCGTCATGAAGGGCTCCAAGCCCGGGCGTGGCGGCAAGCGCGGCATGGAGCAGGACACACGCACGGCCGAGGAGATCCTCGCGGAAACCCCGGCGATGCGCCGCGCCCGCGAGAAAGCGAAGCAGAAAGATCTCACGCCCGGCGGGCTGGGCGAATCAGGCGGGCTCGGCCTCGGGCTGGGCGATCTCTCGCTCTAACCCCCCCCACCGCCACCAACGGCACCCCGTTTCGCTGCCGCACGCGCGATCCGTTCGTCCGTACACTTGCCGCCCTATGACTGCAGACCCGATGACCATCCTGCGCGCCCGCTTCGCCACCGCCATCACCAGTGCGATGGGCGACAACGCGCCCGCGAACCCCGACCCGCTGCTCTCGCCGGCGAAAAACCCCGAGTTCGGCGACTACCAGGCCAACTGCGCCATGCCCCTCGCGAAGCGCACCGGTAAACCGCCCCGTGAGATCGCGCAGTCGATCATCGATTCACTCGACATCGCGGATATCGCAGACCTCCCTACCATCACGGGCCCCGGGTTTATCAATATCCGGTTGCTAGCCGGTGCGCTGGGCGCGGGGCTCGAAGAGATGGACACGCCCGCGCTGGGCGTCGAGCACCCCGCGAAACCCGAGACGGTTGTTGTCGATCTGTGCGGCGTGAACCTCGCCAAACAGATGCACGTCGGGCACCTGCGCGCGACGGTCATCGGCGACGGGCTCGCGCGCCTGTTCGCACGCCTCGGGCACAACGCGATCCGCCAGAATCATTTCGGCGACTGGGGCTTGCCCATCGCGATGGTGACGCACGCGGTCAAGCTGCGCGTCGATGCGGGCGAACTCTCGCTCGACGCGCTCACCCTCGCCTCCCTCGAGCGCATGTACAAGGACGCGCAGACCAACTGCGCCGCGGACCTCAAGGGGCTCGCCGCGGTGCGGCGCTTCGGGCTCGGGCCCAAAGCAGAAGCGGAACTGGAAGAACAGGTCGCGGGCGCCGAGGAGCACCTGGGCGAATCCAAACGGGCGCTGGTCTCGCTGCAGTCTGGTGACGAAGCGTATGTGCGGGTGTGGGAGAAGATCGCGCGGGTCACGCTCGATGCCTGCTTCGAGAACTGCCGGCGTCTGCACGCGGACGTAACGGACGAGCACACCGCGGGTGAGTCCACCTACCGCGCCGATCTGCCGGAGGTCGTCGCGGATCTCGAATCGCGGGGAATAGCAGAAGAATCGGACGGCGCGCTGGTTGTCCGCGTGGACAACGAGGGCATCAAGGCACCCTGCCTGATCCGCAAATCCGACGGCGGGTTTCTCTACGCGACGACGGACATCTCTGGTGTGCGCCGGCGCGTGCAGGAACTGGGCGGCGACCGTCTGGTGTACGCGGTCGATGCGCGCCAGGGCCTGCATTTCAAGCAAATTTTCGCGGCCGCGCGCCGCGCGGGGTACGCCAGTCATGCGGATGGCTCGGACGCGGAACTCTTCCATGCAGCGTTCGGGACGGTGCTCGGCGAGGACGGTCGCCCGTTCAAGACGCGCTCGGGCGAGAACGTCAAGCTCTCCGATCTGATCGACGAGGCGGTCGCGCGGGCCGAGCGCGCGGTGCGCGAGAAGAACCCGTCGCTCTCGGACGACGAGGTGCGCGAGGTCGCCGAGGCGGTGGGGATCGGCGCGATCAAGTACGCGGATCTCTCGAGCGACCGGATCAAGGATTACGTCTTCTCGTTCGATCGGATGCTCGCGTTCGAGGGGAACACCGGCCCTTATTTGCAGTACGCGCTGGTGCGCATCCGCTCGATCTTCCGCAAGGCGAGCGAATGCTTCGGCGAAGATGTAGCGAGCGACGCGCGCCTTGATGCGTGCGCCTTTGCGCTCACCGAGCAGAAAGAAAAAGCGATCGCGCTGGAGCTGCTCAAGTACCAGGGCGTGCTCCACGGGGCAGCGGAGACCTGCGAGCTGCACCGGATCTGCGGGTACCTGTACGACCTCGCCGGGGCGTTTTCGTCGTTCTTCGCGGCGTGCCCGGTGCTCCAGGCGGAAGAGGAATCCGTCCGCGATTCACGCCTGCGCCTGTGCCGCCTGACCGGGCGCGTGCTGGAGGACGGGCTGGGCGTGCTGGGTATCCGCACGCTCGAGCGGATGTAAGCCCGTACAAACCCTACCCAGAGCGCCACGGGCCTCATGCTATTTATTGATTCGTTTTTTTCCGTATCGGTTGCAATAACGGAGCACTGGTAGATGATTCGGATGGAAAGAAACTCGTGGTATCGGTGTCGATACACCGCGGGTTCACCCCGGAAGGAGAGTCCGAGAGATGTCCAAGCTCATCCCAATCTGTGCGATCTGCGTCGGTGCGGTTGCCATCGCGAGCGCTGCCAACGCCGCCCCGCGAGATATCCAGTTCCGATCCGTGAACTTCGCGACGGGCGTCGTCCAGCTGCACAATTTCGGTGCCAGCACCGAATCCCTTGCAGGGTGGCGCTTCTGCACGCACGACGAGAACCAGACGTTTCGGTATTCCGGCAACACCGGACTCAACGGTGTGTCGATCCCCGCGAGCGAATCGTTCTTCGTGCATTTCAATAACGATGCTGCTGGAGCCAACGCGATCAACATCTCCACGCTCGGCGGCTCGTTCGCCCTGCCGCTCGATGGCGCAGCGATCGGCGATGCGTACGGCCTTGGACTCTACATCAACGGTGTATTTGGGAACGGGAACAACCTCGCGGATCACCTGCAGTGGTCGCGTGACGGTCTGGATAATCCCGTCGCGGACGAGCGCTCGGACGAGGCGCAGAACGGTCTTGTCTGGAATGACCAGACCCAGTGGGTCGCCACGAGCGCATCGACGACGTACATCCGTTTGCGGAACCCCACCACCGGTGGGGCAGCGGGGTCGAGCAATATCAACACGCCCGCGGACTACGACGCGCTGGACGCCGTTCCCGACTGTCAACCCAACGGCGAAGATGATTTCTTCGACATTGCTGACGGCACATCCCTCGACACCGAACCCGACGGCATCCCGGATGAGTGCCAGGCTGTCGCCTCGTGTGACGGCGACGCGAACGGTGATCTGGTAATCGATGTAAACGACATCTCCTTCGTTTTGTTCCGCCTCGGGCAGAACAACGGCGTGTGCGGCGATGGCGACGCGAACGGCGACGGCGTCAATGATGTGAACGACATCTCGTACGTCCTCTTCCGATTAGGAACCTGCGGTGCGGGCGGTCCTTGCCCATAACCCGTCTGTTCGGATCGCTGAAAAAACGGCCTATTCACGCACAATGCGCAGTTTCCGGAGCAGCGCGGTGTGTTTGTTTATCGTAGGACCGCCCGATAACTTGCTGCGTAAGGCTCTTTTTCCCAACAGAATCGCAAAAAACCGGAGTATGGATTGCTCCGGATCCCAAACGCAGCACACTACAGACGGTGCGATCCCTCCAAACGGCGGGGTCGGTGCCGCCGGTGCGTCGTCGCGCCGGGACTTGCTTTGCACAGCGAGATGGAGAATCCGGGGATGAGAGCAGCATCAATCGGTTGGTGGACGACGTGTATCGCGGTGATCGGTGCCGGGTGTCTGCTCGGCGCGAGCGCCGAGCGCGCCGCTGCGCAGCACGAGACACGCATCAACGAGCATGCCAGACTCGATCTGGTCGCGCGGCTCGCCGAGCGCGAACTCGGGCTCGACGCCTGCGCGGTCTCCCCGATCCATGCCCCGCTCGAAGCCGG
Organism: Phycisphaerales bacterium; assembly: GCA_029260435.1. Taxonomy (GTDB): domain Bacteria; phylum Planctomycetota; class Phycisphaerae; order Phycisphaerales; family UBA1924; genus OFTM74. Next base: position 14,499 of record JAJDDG010000068.1, read on the forward strand.
GCGTGCGTTCTCCACAACACTCGATATCGCGGGCGAGCGTCTTGTCGCCGAGATGCACCCGCACTCGAACCGCGCAGAAAACTTTGAGATCCGCGTACAGCACGAAGACGGCTCGTGGACCACGCAGGAACCGGGCCCGGTGCGCACCTACCGCGGCACGCTCCACGGGATCGAAGATGCCCATGTCGCCCTCACGATCCTCGAAGACGGTGTGTACGGCGCGGTGCTCATGCCAGAGGGCGAGATGTACCACGTCGAACCCCTCGCACTGCGCCTGCGCGAAGCGGGGCTTGATGATCATGTGATCTACCGGAGTTCGGAACTCATTGAGGCGGGGCTGGGGCTCTCCTGCGCGAGCGAGCACGAGCATGTGGTCACCACCATCGCTCGCTCCGTCGCTGAGCGCGGCGTGCCCACCGGGTGCGGCGGCAGCCTTTGCGTTGCGGAGATCGCCTTCGACACCGACCAGCAGTACGCCGCCCTGTTCGGCACCGGCACCGCCGGACGCATCGAACTGATCCTCAATGTTGTCAACATGCAGTACGAGGCGGAGGTCGGCATCACGCACGATCTCTCGGTGATCCTCGTCCGCTCGGGCTCCTCGCCCTACACCTCGACGGCACCCCAGACACTCTGGAACCAACTCCAGAGCGAATGGGAGAACAACCAGACCGCTGTCCAGCGGGATGTCGTCCACCTGCTCACGGGTAAAAACCTCGATGGCACCACCGTCGGGCTCGGGCCGATCGACACGATCTGCTCGAACCAGGGGTACGCCCTCTCCCAGCACATCAACCCGTTCGCGAATATGACCGACCTCGTCGCGCACGAACTCGGGCACAACTGGGGCGCGGTGCACTGCTCTTGCGCCTCGAACACGATGAACGCCACGATCAACGGCTCAAACACCTTCCACCCGTCATTCACCGTGCCGGATATCGAGAGCACCCGCGACTCGGTCACGTGCCTCGAGGCGCAGCAGACCACACCCCTGCCGATCCCGTGGAGCGATGATTTCGATGCCGGGGCTGCCAATCCGAATATCTGGCGCACCATCGACGGAGCCAGCGTCTCCCCGCTCGGGCTCAACCCACCCTCCGGATTCAGCACGCTCCGTTTCGACGGGCAGGCGCTGGTCATGACCGGGCGGATGGATACGAGCGAACTGATCAACCTGACATTGGAGTACTACGTCGAGCGACAGGGCGGCGCTAACCGACCCGAAGCCGGCGAAGACCTCCTCTTCGAGTACCAGGGCACCGACAACTCGTGGATCGAGTTCCAGCGTCACCTCGCCTCGAACAACACGCCGACCAACCTGTTCGAGTTCGTCTCTATCGTGCTGCCCGCCGGCGCGCAGCACCTGGATATGCGCATCCGCATCTCCAACCCGGACGGCGAGGTGAACCAGGATGATTGGTTCATTGATTCGATATCTTTCTCGGGCTCCATCCCGACGCCCGACCCGTTCGACCTGCTTGTCCCGGCGGACGTCGCCACGGATATCGCTCTCTCCCCCTTCTTCCAGTGGACCACCTCCGCCAAGACCGACAGCTACCACCTGCTCGTTGACGACAACGCCGACTTCTCCTCGCCCGAGATCGATCTCACCACGTTCTCAAACTCGCACTCGGTGATCGGCGACCCGCTCGCCGAGGGACGGGTCTACTACTGGTCGGTCACCGCGGACAACACCTACGGCTCGACGCCCTCCAACCCGGTCTCACGTTCGTTCACAACAACCGGCAATCTCCCGGCGGAATTCTTTCTCGCGCTCCCGGTCAACGCGAGCACGATCACCGAGGACGCCCCGATGTTTATCTGGCAGGCGTCGATCTTCGCCGACTCGTACAAACTCGAGATCGACGACGACATCTCGTTCGCCTCGCCGTTGCTCGTCGAGCCCGCGCTGCCGGCTGTCCCATCGGCTGTGAGTTATACAATCGCGCTCGGGCTCCTGAACGACAACACCACCTACTACTGGCGCGTCACCGCGCAGAACGACCTGAGCAGCACCGTCGGGATGCCCGACCCCGCGTCCTTCACGACCGATTTCCCCGATCCGGTCGGGTGCGACGGCGATGCAAACGGCGACAACGCGGTTGACGTGAACGATCTCAGCTACGTGCTCTTCCGCCTGGGCGACTCCGGCGCACCCGGCGCAGTCGACGGCGACGTCAACGCGGACGGCGTGGTCGATGTCAACGACCTGAGCTATGTGCTCTTCAGACTCGGCGACCCGTGCGTCTAGAGACGCGGAGGATCACTCCTCGTCGATCTTCGAGATCTGCCACTCTTCGAGCTCGATCGGTGCCTGACGACCAAAGATCGTGACAAGCACACGCACCAGACCCTTGTCGGGCAGCAGTTCGTCCACGGTGCCCTCGTAGTTCTCGAATGGGCCTTCCTTGATGACGACGGGCTCGCCCTTCTCGAACACCATGCGGACCTCGGGCAGCTCGTCCGGCTTGCGCGAGTCCAGCAGCATCTTCTCGATCTCGTGCGTCTTGAGCGCGGTAGGACGCCCGGTCGCGCCGACGAAATCGCCCACGCCGGTCGTTTCCTTGATCAGGAAGAACACATCCTGCGGGATGCGCCCGTCCTCCTCAAGCACCATCTCAACAAACACATACCCCGGGTAGAGCTTGGTCTCGGTGATCTTCTGCTTGCCACCCTTGATCGTCTTGGTCTTCTCCGTCGGCACCAGGATCCGGTTGACCAGGTGCGTGAGCCCCTCGATCTGGATCTTGCGGAGCAGCGTCTCGCGGACGTAGCTCTCCTTGTTCGACGCGACGCGCAGCACGAACCAGTTCATGCCCGGCGTGACCACCAACTCACCCGTATCCAGTGTGTCCGACCGCTCGTCGATCCGACCGTCCATCGCGGGTCCCGAGGGAGCTTGCTGCGCGGGCGCCTCGTCCGGCACCGACACCTCGACCGGCTCCGCGGGTGCGGGCACGGGAGATTCGGGAGCGGGGGTCGTGGGGGGAGTGGGAGGTGTGGGGGGGAGTTCTTCGTTCATGGCTTGTGTGCCTCCGCCGGCGGGAGAGCGCCGGGGCATTCGGTTGATTCGTTTGGTGAAGACAGGGCTGCACCCGCGGGTGCGCTCGTCGCCGGGATCAGAGCAGCAGCCCGCCCGAACGGGCGAGGTAGGAGAACCCGATGTCCACGACGAAGATGATCGCCGCGATGATCACGGAGATCGCGATCACCACCCACGCCGATCCCAGCACCTCGCGGCGCGTGGACCAGTTCACCTTCTTCATCTCCCCCTCGGTCGCGATGAGGAACTCGGACGTCCGAGGCTTGACGTACACCAGCCAGTAGGTGATCAGCCCGCCGATCAGAAACACGACACTCGCGACCGTCGCCTGCACATAGATCATGCGGAACGTCTCGCTCTCCTTCTGCATTGCATCAAGCTTCAAGGACCCCCCGAGGATCTTCCAGAGCCACATCCCGCCCGCGAGCACCAGCACACTCGAGCCGATCATGCTCATCATGCGCGTCCAGTACCCCTGATCCGATTTGTAGAGTCCCAACGCCATATCAGGTGTCCTCCGCGGGTCCGGTCCGTTCGTGCTCGGCCCGTTGGTCGCTTTGCTCGGGGTATACACCCCGTTCGGCCCGAGCCCTCGCTGGTTGCCGCCGCTCACCTCTGTACGAATCAGGCGAGCGACGCGAAGCACGGCAGGAAGGAATCGAACCCTCAACCTGCGGATTTGGAATCCGCTGCTCTGCCAATTGAGCTACTGCCGTACGAGTTGTCCCTCCAGATCCGGCCCGCTCGGAGCGCCGCCGGGTGGGGGGATTACTTCCGTTTGATCTTATGCCGCGTGTGCTTGCGCAAGCGCGGGCAATACTTCATGAGCCCGTCCTTGAGCCGTTCGGGCAGACCGCCCTTCACATTCACCGAAGTCCTGTAGTTCAGGTCGCCCGTCTCGCCGCACTGCAGCCAGACATATTCACGGGCACCGGCTTTCTTCTTGGCCATCTCGCACAGCCCTTTCCATTCATCCCCAAGCGGGGACGGGTCATTGCCTAGTCAAACTCGGCGGGCCCGGCTTCCCGGACCCGCCGCATATGAAGTCTCAACAATCGGAGCAGAAGCCCCGTTGAAAACTATTCGACGATCTTCGTGATGACGCCCGAGCCGACCGTGCGTCCGCCCTCGCGGATCGCAAAGCGGAGCCCGTCTTCCATCGCGATGGGCTTCTCGCCCAGATCGACAGTAATCCCGACGTTATCACCGGGCATGCACATCTCCGCGCCGCCCAGCAGGTTCACAGAGCCCGTCACGTCCGTCGTGCGGAAGTAGAACTGCGGCTTGTACCCGGAGAAGAACGGCGTATGACGACCGCCCTCTTCCTTCGAGAGGATGTAGACCTCGCCCTCGAACTTGGTGTGGGGCGTGATCGACTTGGGCTTGCAGATGACCTGCCCGCGCTCGATCTGGTCCTTCTCGACGCCACGCAGCAGCACGCCGACGTTGTCGCCAGCCTGCCCCTGCTCGAGGCTCTTGTTGAACATCTCAACACCCGTGACCGTCGAGGCCTGGGTCTCGAGAGAAAGCCCGACGATCTCACACGCGTCGCCAACCTTGACAACGCCACGCTCGATACGACCGGTCGCGACCGTGCCGCGTCCCTTGATCGAGAAAACATCCTCGACCGATACGAGGAACGGCTTATCGATCTCACGCTCCGGCTCAGGAATAAACTCGTCGAGCGCCTTGAACAGGTTATTGATGCCCTCGGCGGCGGCGGCGTCGTCCGGGTTCTCCATCGCGGCCTTCGCCTGCACATGCACGATCGGGGTGTCGTCACCCGGGAAGTCGTACTTGTTCAGCAGGTCGCGGACTTCCATCTCCACGAGCTCGAGCAGCTCGGGGTCGTCAACAAGGTCAACCTTGTTCAGCGCAACAACGATGTGAGGCACACCCACCTGACGCGCGAGCAGCACGTGCTCGCGGGTCTGCGGCATGGGGCCGTCTGCGGCGGACACAACCAAAATCGCGCCATCCATCTGGGCGGCACCGGTGATCATGTTCTTCACGTAGTCGGCGTGACCGGGGCAGTCCACATGCGCGTAGTGACGCGCGTCGGTTTCGTACTCCACGTGCGAAGAATGGATCGTCACCGTCTTGGACGAGTCACGAACCGTGCCGCCCTTGGTGATCTCGGCGTAGCTCTTCGCCACACCGCCACCCTTGATCGCCGAGCGCGCCGCCATCGCAGCGGTCAGCGTGCTCTTGCCATGGTCGATGTGTCCGATGGTGCCGACGTTGACGTGCGGCTTCGTCCTCTCAAAAACGTCCTTAGCCATTTCGGCAATGCCTCCACCAGACGATCCGATCCGCGAATACGCGAGATGCGATCAAACTGGTTCCTAGATACGTTCACGCCGGCAACAACCGCCGGCTTTGAATCAACACGGTGCGCCATCGACAAAAGCCGGTGACAACACCTTGCGCGTCCGAACCGTTCGAACACGCCTTTGGAACCGGCAAACTGCCGCCGGTCCCGAATATGCACAGATCTGCGCTGCCCCACCGGCAACGCGAACCACCATTATGACGTCTCTCCGACTTCCCTGCCGCGAGCCGACCAAAGAACAAGCCACCGAAGGGACTTGAACCCTTGACCTCACCCTTACCAAGGGTGTGCTCTACCACTGAGCTACGGTGGCGACGCCGCCCAGCCCACTCGCTGGGGAGCGGCGGAATGTACCCGATCAATCCACCACCTACAACCCGATCGGGACCATCGCCTTGCCCTTCTTTTCGGCCCGCCCACCGCCGATCTGAGCCCCAATCCTCCCCCCCGCTACCCTTTCCCCGTGCCCCCACCACCCCCTCCACCACCTCGACCACCATCCGCGTCCGAGCCCTCCCGCTCACTCCACCCCGCTGTCTTCTTCGACCGCGACGACACCCTCATCCATTGCATCGATATCACCCCGGACGGCGATCTGGGCGATCCAGCGCTCGTTCGACTCCACCCATACGCCCTGAAAACTTGTAAATCCTTGTCAAATCACGGCTTCCGACTCATCGTCATCACCAATCAGGGCGGCGTCGCCCGCGGGAAATACACCATCGAAACTGTCGAGCGGGTGAACGCCCGTGTCAACGAATTGCTCGAAGGGCTCATCGATGCCTTCCGCTTCTGCCCGTACCACCCCAAGGGCACCCTCCCCGAGTGGACCCGCGAGCACCCGTGGCGGAAACCCGCACCCGGCATGCTGCTCGACGCCGCCGAAGAATTGTCGATCGATCTCTCCGCCTCCTGGATAGTGGGCGACGCCCTGCGCGACTGCCAAGCCGGGCGGGCCGCCGGATGCCGGACCATTCTTCTTTCCCCCGGTTCGCCGAGCGAGGACAATCCTGCGATTGACTACCTCGCCCCGGACCTCGCCGCCACCACCGAGATCATTCTCGCGGAATCTTCCTGATGAGCGAACGCCCCCCCACACCACCGGACACAACCAAGATCACCCTCCGCGCCAAGTACGGCGAGCCACTCTCCAACGCTGAAACCCGCGGCATCGTGACATCAAGCGCGCACGCCATCGCCGAGCGCATCGGCGTACCCGTCGTCTCCATCACGACAGACCCCAACGCCCTGCACGCGCAGCTCGTGTGCAGCCGCGTCGCCGCGATCGGCTTCGCCGCCGAACTGCGAAGACTGACCGAACAGTGGTACCGATCGAAGTACGAGATCACACTCTGGGGCGAAACCCCCGCCGACGAAGACACGACCTACACCGACGCGACTGATTTGGATCCGTGGTGAACCGGCCGATACTTCCTCACAGTGCCACCATCATCACCGCTATCCCAAAGGCCCGAACTTTTTCGCAAGTGTCTCGTACACCTCTCGTTGAATATTTCGCGGAAGTTTGCGAATCGCCGCGAGAGCGCTTATCGCCTGACCCGATGCCGGACGGATGACATCTGCCTTTGATTTGTTGTAGTAGACGCATACGGCCCTGAGATTATCGACGCTATCGGTACCACCCTGACTAATGGGTACTACATGATCTATCTGAAGCCGACATTTTTTCCCTGGCTCACAGCCCGACTCTTCACCAGCGCCCGCACCGCATACCTGACAAGTAAATCCGTTGCGTTCCAATATTTCTCGACGAATTTTGGATCCTACATTGCGAGCGACGACAGGCCGTCGCTCAAGTGTTTCGATCAAGTATTGATTCGGTTTTAGGCTTTCACGGTCGTTATGCGTGGGGATTTGCATCCCTTCTTCGTCCCGGAGTTCTCTCACACGCCTAGCCCACTCAGATATCCCAGCGACCTCCCGAAGTTCATCTGATGTCAGGATTCTTCCCAAGTTAGATTCGAAATACTTACGCAGTTTTGTCCGTGCTCCGGGTTGCCGTTTGTGCTCAGACATGCCAGCCTCAAACGATCTTGTAGTTAAGGTTCGGAACAGGCTGCCCAATCATTTCGGCCACATGGTTCGCCAAAACAAGCGCAAACGCCGGAGGAACAGCATTGCCTATTTGAATGCCCACTTTGATCTTCGGACCGCAAAATTCAAATGATTCCGGAAAACTCTGCAATCTCGCAGCTTCCATGTGCGTAATCGGACGATCCGC
>JAJDDG010000069.1 GCA_029260435.1 Phycisphaerales bacterium
GATGCGCAAAAAGCAGACATCGCCGCATCATTCCAGCGAGCCGCCGTGCGCGCATTAATCCTGAAACTACAACGGGCGTTGGATTTCGTTCGCGCTGATGCCGAGAGCAAAGGAGTGGAGGGGCCAGCGGCACTCTTGGTAGGCGGGGGGGTTTCGGCGAACTCGCTGCTCCGCACGGAGTTGGTTGCATTCTGCGACCAAAACCGACTGAGACCGTTCATTCCAAGGCTCGACTACTGCCTGGACAACGCGGCAATGATCGCCGGTTTGGCACACTGCCGCTATTCGTGCGCCGATTATGATGACCTGTCAGTGACCGCCGACCCAACACCAACCCGTGCCGTGCGCCGATGACCCAGGACCCGTGCGCATACAACCACCCCGCGGCGCTCCCCGATGAGTTGCTCCTCGCCCAATGCACCATGGCCCGCGACACTTCGGGCGGCCCCGGCGGGCAACACCGCAACCGCGTGCGCACCCAGACCACACTCGTGCACACCACGGGCATCCGAGCGACCGCCGGCGAGCGCAGAAGCGCGGTCGATAACAAGCGCGTCGCCCTCAAAAGGCTCCGCTTAAACCTCGCCGTCAACCTCCGCATGCCCGTCCCCCTCGGCGATCTAGGGTCGGACCTCCTGCGCACAAGGCGTAGTCGTCCCGACAAACAGACCGGGCTCGCGCGCATCAGGGTGAACCCTGACCACCACGACTACCCCGCGATCCTCGCCGAGGTGCTCGACACCATCGCAGACGCCGCCTGGGACCCCAAACCCGCGGGCACCCGCCTGGAAGTCACGATGACACAACTACTTAGGGTCATCCGCGACCACCCCCCCGCCTGGCAGAAGCTCAACACCGAGCGCGCAAATCTGGGTCTTCACCCACTCAAGTGACCCGCCCGGTGCGCACGCCATGCATCATTAGTTGCCTACGATGGACCGATGTCCACCGACCAACTACAAAAACACATCACAGACCTGGTCCCTCACGCGGTATCCATCCGCCACGAACTCCACCGCCACCCGGAGCTAGGGCACAAGGAAGTGCGCACATCGGAAGTCGTTCAGCGCGAACTGGGTGAGTTAGGGATCGATTACAAAGCAGGTCTGGCGCACGGCACCGGTGTCTTGGGCTGGCTCCCCGCGACCGACAACCCGGTTAGTGCGCCGACCATCGCCCTCCGTGCGGATATGGACGCGCTCCCTATCACAGAAAACACGTCACTCGAGTACGCCTCCCAGAACCCGGGCGTCATGCACGCCTGCGGGCACGACGGGCACACCGCGATCTTGTTAGGCACCGCGCGCGCACTCGTGCAGGCAGAGTGCCGCACAAACAACGTTCTGCTGATCCACCAGCCCGCCGAGGAGGGCGGTTTCGGCGCACAGCTGCTGTGCGAAGACGGCGCACTGGACGGCACTGTCATCGGCAAACCGGTCGATCTCTGCTACGGCTTGCACGGGTGGCCCGATATCGAAATCGGCAAAGCAGCCACCCGTGTGGGCGCGCTGCTGGCAGCTACCGATGAATTCGACATTATCGTGCGCGGCAAAGGCGGACATGCGGCCTACCCGCACTTCGCGATCGACCCGATCCCGATCGCGGCACAGATCGTGATGGGGTTACAGAAAATATGCTCACGGAGCACGCGCCCCACCGACTCGATGGTGGTCACTGTGGGACATATCGCCGGCGGCGACGCGCGGAACGTGATCCCCGACGAGGTGCTACTGCAGGGGACGATGCGCACACTGGAACCCGATACGCGCACGATGGGCGAACGTCGCATCCGCGAGATCGCCGATGGCATCGCCCGTGCGCACGGCGCCGAGGCATCCATCAAGTGGACCCGCGGGTACCCGGTCACCAGGAACGATAAAAACGCGACCGACCGCTTCTGGTCCATCGCCGAGCGGGCACTCGGCGCACAGAATGTGATCCATCGTGAGCACCCAACCCTTGGCGGGGAGGATTTCTCGTTCTATTGCGAGCGTGTGGCGAGCTGTTTCTTCTTTATAGGGCTGCGCCCGGGTGATCGGGAGACGTATCCGAAGCTGCATACGGCGGGCTTTGATTTTAATGATGAAGCGATCCCGATCGGTATTTCGTTGATGACGCGGCTTGCGCTCGGCGCGGTGTAGGTGAAAAACATGCCCCTGGGGAGCGGGGAGGGCGGTTTGAAACAGCGATATGTATTCGGTGAATCGGGTGGCGTGGCTCTGGTGGGAAAGAAAAAATGTGGTTGATGCAAGATGGGGGGTGGTGGGTACGGAAGCATGGTGAGAAGGATGTGCATCACAGTGATGCATACCAGCACTCAACCACATATGTTTTCAACCACTCTTGCTTGGAGCTCACCATGTTCACAATCACTTCACACACCGTCTGGCTCATCAGCGAAATCCTCAACCAGGTCTTCACCGGCAACAACTTCGGATTCTAAACCCACTGCGATTTTCCTTTCTACAACACCAAGGAGCGAACCATGTTATCAGTCACCACCGCGCACGGCATATGGCTCATCAGCGAACTCATCTACCACGTCTTCACTGGCAACAACATTGCTTTCTGATTCTCACTTCTCCGCACAAACTCTCTCTCTCTCATGCAAAGAATCAGACTTCTCCCCAGACACAACGGCTCACTCACTCCTCTCTCTCAATCATCTTTCATTCTTCATCCTCTTCACGCGATCTATACCGCATCTTTCCGCAGGCACGCACCCCCGTAATCAACAGACCCTAAGTGACGGGCATTCAACACCAACAACTACCCTCCAATCGCGTCACGCGGTCGGGGGGTGTGTGCTTTTTGTGGAGGAGCACCGTATCGCGTATTATTACTGAAGATGTTTTTTCGTTTATTTTGAGAGAGGCCCGCTATGCCTAGCACCCCAACGATTTCACCACTCACTACGGTCGGCGAGATCGCCGTCGATCATCCGCTCGCGACGCGCGTTTTTGCCCGCCACAAGATTGATTTCTGTTGTGGGGGCGGCAAGCCTCTTGGGGAAGCCTGCGGCGGGCTCGGGCTCGACACCGAAGCGGTGCTCGAAGAAATACGCCAGGAACTCGCGGTATCGGATGCACCGGCACGGCGATGGGACGAGGCTCCGCTCGGCGAGCTCGTCGATCACATCATCGCTACGTACCACGTTCCGCTGCGGGAGGAACTGCCGCGTCTGGAGGCGATGGTTCGCAGGGTGTGCGCCGTGCACGGCGATAAAGACCCCGAAACTTTCGGGGAGTTGCAAACGGTTTATCTTGCTCTTGTGCAGGAGCTTCGGGAACACATGATGAAGGAGGAGCAGATTCTCTTTCCCATGATCCGGCGGGGAGAGGGCGGCATGGCATCGGGGCCGGTTTCCGTGATGCTGCACGAGCATGACTCGGCGGGCGAGGCGCTGCGCCGTCTGCGCGAGTTGACCAATGATTATCAACCGCCGGAAATGGCCTGCAACACATGGCGTGCGCTCTGGCACGGGCTGGGGGCGTTGGAAACTGCGATGCACGAGCACATTCATCTGGAGAACAACATTCTGTTCCCGCGTGCTTTGGCGGGGTGAATGTGCTTTGAGGTTGGTTTGTCTTCGGGCGTGCGTATGTGGTTGAAGGCGCGAAGGGGACTTCGGTCTGCGGAGGCGGCGCGAACGGCGTGCCCATCCCGAGTGACGGGCAACCAACACCACTCACCTACCCTCCAATCGCGTCACACGGTCGGGGGGCGTGTGCTTTTTGAGAAGGTATCAGGCACCGTACAATACGTATCGGGAAGAGTCGTGATCTCAGCCACGTTTGCGCGCGGCTTATTTCTGAGGAAGAGAGGAGTCGTTGGGCAACTGGGGGTGCGTATCGGGGAGCAGTCTGTGGTGGCCCACGAACGGCGGACACCGGGTTGGTGGTTAGGCGGCCTCTTTGCTGCGGCACCCGGCATTGTGTTAGGTGCTCTTATTTCACTCGGGTTGCAGGATTGCTTGATAACCGATCGACGCGCTCGCGGATCGTATCTGCCATGTGGTGTGTGGGGAATTGATCCAAGAATTTATGGTACAGCTTGACGGCAGCGTCGGTGTTGTTGGTGTGGAACATCTCGATCCGAGCAAGTTCGCAGAGTGAGAGCGCGTAGACGTGGTCGATTTCGTGTTCGGCCAATTGTTTGAGCTCGTATCGTTGGAACACGTCATCCAGTTGATTGACGAGATGGAGTAGTGTTTTGCGGTATGCCTTGCGGTTCCCGTTGCGGAGATGGATAGATGCGAGCTTGTGGCCGATGCGGCATTGCTGGATATCGAAACGTTTGAACTCGGGGTTATTCCAGAGGTGTTTGAGTTTCGTGGTGTATTCGATTTCGCTTTCTTCTAATCCCAGGGCGCCGAGCTGTTCATATCGGAAATATACGATCAGGCCGTCTTGTTGCCCGTGTTCCGGGAATGCGTTGAGCAGGCGCTCGTAGGTTGCGAAGGCGGTGAGGCCGGGCTTGCTCTTCGAGGTTGATCGTGCGATTTCGAGGTATTGGTCGAGTATCTGGTCTTCTTGAAGGAGCCAGGCGGCATCGGGATGGGCGAGAACTTTCTCGCGGCGGGCGATTGATTCTGCGTGATCTCCGATGTCGCTGAGCGCCCAGGCCGAAGTCATGAGCGACATGAGGTATTGGGCGCGAACCGGGGCGACCTGATTTTCTTTTTGAGCGTTTTCGAAAGTAGTAATCGCGTTGTCGTATGCTTCGATGGCACGGTGGCGGTTGGAATGCCAGAGCATTTCGATCTGGCCGATCATCCGCCATGCATCCACAGTGTTCATGGGGCTCTTTCCGCTGGCGATTCTGCCGTCTGCGACTTGGCGGAAGATCTCGGCGGCATCGATGGAGTTCTCGATGTCATACAGTGTACGGTAGGCGGCATAATTGGTCATTGCGGCCGCAGCATCTGGGTTTTGATCTTCGATTTCACGGGCAACAGTGAGGATCGCATCGAGCGTCTGGCGTTTGGCGTGGTTGCCATGGACGGTGTGAAATGTTTGCTCTAGCGCGACGAATTGCTCGGGGAGTTGGGATGGGACGGCCATTCGTTGTGTGTAGATCAGGTCGAGAGATTCGGGGTGCGCGGGTGTTGCTCCGGCGGGAGCGACAGGCGGGTTACTATTTATTGCTCCACCTGCCCACGAAGTGTCTGGCGCACATGTGATCAGGATGCTTCCGAGCACGGTGTACATGGTTTTGAGATAATTCATTGTTGCTGCCCCATGATGCTGATAATGATGACTCTATCGTCGGAGAGTAGCTCGCCGAACTCCCCACAATCCGGATCGAGTTCTTCTACAAGCGGGCCGCCCACATCGATAAGGGGGATGCTTTCATCTGTGAAAAAATCATCGATTTGAATTATGCTTGAAATGCAACCGCTGCCACCGCCACCGCCACTCCCGTCGTCTCCTCCATCTCCACCATCTCCTCCATCTCCACTGTCGTCACCGCTGTCGTCACAGCCGTCGATGCAACTCTGCAGGGTACCGAGGTTGGTCCACCGATGTAATTGATTCAGGTGCCCGTTGACATCTGCCCAGATGGTTCTTTTATTGCAGAACACTGTGTGTCTGTGGATAGTGCCATCGTCATCTACATAGCGACATATCGCTTGGTAGTCGGCGTACTGAGATGTTGATCGTACGGTCGTTCTGTCGGTGGTCAGTTGGTAGCTCATTTGGCCGCACGGGCTGACGATCTTTTCTTGGCTGACCCCGTATTGCCTGGTTTGGGTTCTTGAGTAGCTGCCGTTGAACGAAACCGCGGCACCTGCTGTGATGGCTGCTCTGGCGATCAGTTGTCCGGCGGCCGCCTCGAACTCGGCGGAGGCGGAGATTTCCCCGCCAACTTGGTACCCCTCGTGTAATGTGACATCGGTATTGACGATTGCGAGCAAGTCGGCTTCGCAATCATCGTTCATAAACATGGTGGAGAACGGGCTGATCTGACTCGGGGGTTGGCTTGCCACGCTGGGCTGGGTGTGCCATCCGGGGGTCATCGACAGGTTATTGAATCCGTCATCATGCCCGGGGGCGAGATGGTGCTGGCGGAATGCGGCACAGTCTTGGGCGGGTGATAAGCTCGCGATGCCGAGCAGGCATACCAAAGAACAAGCCAGTCGAACAGAGTAATTTACTTGTTTGTGTACCACATAGGCCTCGGGCGTTTTACGGCATTGTGATCGGGCGGTCCATTTCTTACGCTCGGAAGTTAGCACATGTGTGGGGGGGGGGGGCAACCCTGATACGGGATCGATTCAATCTCGGCGCGATAAGTCGGGACTTGTCTTCTCCCCAGGGAGCGGGAAGAGGGAGCAAGACATGCTCACTCTGCGCGTGAGCATGCCACCCATGACCGGCGAAGGTAGAGCACCCCTTGTCGCTTTGCGATCAAGCGTTGGCTCCAGGCGTGTGAGGCGGGGGGAGGTGGTTGGGTCAGACGTGGACGAGTTTGTTGACGGCGTTCATGGCGGCGACCTTGTAGCACTCGGCGAGCGTGGGGTAGTTGAAGACGGTGTTGACGAAGTAGTCGGCGGTGCCGTTGAGGGCCATGACGGCCTGGCCGATGTGGATGATCTCTGTTGCGCCGGTGCCGATGCAGTGGACGCCGAGGATGGCGCGGGTTTCCTGGTGGACAAGCAACTTGAGCATGCCGATCTGGTCACCGAGGAGTTGGCCTCTTGCGATCTCGCGGTAGTGCGCGACGCCTGTGTCGAAGGGGATGTCGTCTTCGGTGAGTTTGTCTTCGGTCCACCCGACCATGGAGATCTCGGGGATAGAGTAGATGCCGAAGGGGATGAGGTGTGGCATGGAATCGGAGTGGACAGAGAACATGTGGCACGCGGCGAGGCGGCCCTGCTCCATCGAGGTGGAGGCGAGTGCGGGGAATCCGATGACATCGCCCGCGGCGTAGATGTGCGGGACTGCGGTCTGGTATTTGTCGTTGACTTCGATTCTGCCTCGTTTGTCTGCGGTGAGGTTTACGGCGGAGAGGTTGAGTTCCTCTGTTGCGCCCTGTCTGCCGATGCAGTAGAGCAGGCAGTCTGCCTTCAGGGTTTTGCCTGATTCGAGGGTTGCCATGACGAGCTTGCCGTCTTGGGCGCGCGCGCCGGGGGGGGCGTCGATGATCTCGGCTTTGGTGACCTTTTCGGCGAGCCTGAGAGTCATGCCCGACTGGCGGAGGTGGTACTGGAGCGCTTCGCCGATCTCGGCGTCGAGGAACTCGAGGAGGCGGGGGCGGCTCTCGACGAGCGTGACTTTGCACCCCATTATCTGGAGCATGGAAGCGTATTCGGCGCCGATGACGCCGCCGCCCACGATGAGGATGGTGCGCGGGAGGTTGGGGAGGAAGAGGATGCCGTCTGCATCGACGATGCGTGTGGAGTCGAATGGGATGTTGTCTGGTCGTGCGGGGTGGGTGCCGGTGGCGATCAGGAAATTTTCGGAGGTGACGGTTTTGATCTGTGAGCCGTGGACGACCTTGACGGTGTGAGGATCTTCGAAGGAGGCGGTGCCGGTGAAGATCTGGATGTCGTTGCGTGTGAGTTGTGAGCGGACGATCTCGATTTCTGAGGAGATGACCTGCTGGCACCAGAAGATGAGGTCTTCGATTTTGATGTCTTTGAGCGGGGCGGTGTTGTCGATGTTGAAATTGGCGTAGCGGTGTCCTGAGAGGTGGAGGACGGCTTCGCGGAGTGCCTTGGAGGGGATGGTGCCGGTGTTGATGGCGACGCCGCCCAGGACTTCACGGCGCTCGATGATGCAGGCGCGTTTGCCGGTCTTTGCGGCCTGGATTGCGGCGCGCTGTCCGGCGGGTCCGGAGCCGATGACGCAGAGATCGAAGTCGTGCATGGGATTTGCCTTGGGTTGTGGGCTCGTTGAGCGGTGTAATTCTATGGGAGTATCGGCGATGAGGGGGGTCGGGTGGAGTTGGGGCTGCGGATGAGAACGCGGAAGAGAGGTGCGATTTCGTTCATGAGGGGCACCACGGGCGACGATGCTGGATCTAGAATGCGGTTGTCAGCCCGGCGGGGTCGGGGGGTTGTTGGAATTACGCGTTAATCGCGAGAAACGGCAGTCAGATGAGCGGTGGACCCGAGCCGAACGTGGCGTCAGTGAATGGCTGGAACGCGGAATACCTTGAGGCGCAGTACGCGTCCTGGGAGTCGGACCCCGGTTCGGTGTCCCCGGATCTGGGGCGATTCTTTGAGGGGTTCAGGCTTGGGCAGACGTTGAGCGCATCGAACGGCGTGGTTGGTGGTGCGGTGGGGGGCGGGATGAGTGGTGGGGGGAAGGCGGTGGAGGATCGCGCGCAGAGCGCGGTGACAGCGCTTGTCCAGCGGTACCGGGAGCTTGGGCATCTGTGCGCGGCGATCGATCCGTTTGGTCGTGAGCGAGAGATGCCGGCGTGTTTGACCCCTCAGCATCACGGTCTCGGCGAGGTGGATCTTGGCAGGACATTCGATGCGGACCACCTGCATGCGCACGACGAGCCGATGCGGTTGTCGGACATTATCGAGTGGCTTGATGACACGTACTGCGGGTCGGTCGGGGCGGAGATCGAGCACATCCTTGATGACGAGGAGCGCGGGTGGTTGATCGAACGGATGGAGCGTTCGCGGAATCGTCTGGAGTTCACGAGGGAGCAGCGGCGGGATATTCTGGAGCATCTTTACCGCTCGGAGTTGTTCGAGAAGTTCTGCGGCAAGCGGTACCCGGGGATGAAACGGTTCAGCCTTGAGGGCGGGGAGTCGCTTATTCCGCTGTTGGAAGAAGTGATCCGCGGCGCTGGCGATTCGTATGGTGTGCAGGAGATCGTGTTCGCGATGTCGCACCGCGGCCGGTTGAATGTGCTGACGAACATCATCGGGAAGACATACGAGCAGATCTTCACGGAGTTCGACGATGCTTGGTCGGAGGACGCGGAGCTGGGCGGCGGGGACGTGAAATACCACAGGGGGTACTCGGAGAACCGGGTGCTGGGGAGCGGGAAGAGTGTGTGGCTTGCGATGGCGAGCAACCCGAGCCATCTCGAGAGCGCGTGCGGCGTGGCGCTGGGGCGGTGTCGCGGGAAGCAGCGGCTGCGGGGCGATGTCGAGCGTGAGATGGTGATCCCGCTGTTGATTCATGGTGATGCTGCGGTGATCGGGCAGGGTGTTGTGGCGGAGGTGTACAACCTGTCGCAGTTGCCTGGGTACACGACGGGCGGGACGGTGCACATCGTGGTGAACAACCTGATCGGGTTCACGACTGGTCCTGAGGAGGCGCGGTCGTGTCGGTACTGCACGGACATCGCGAAGATGATCGAGGCGCCGATTTTCCATGTGAACGGCGAGGATCCGGAGGCGGTTGTGCATGTGGCGCGGCTCGCGCTGGACTACCGGATGAAGTTCAAGAAAGACGTCGTGATCGACATGGTGTGCTACCGGCGGCACGGGCACAACGAGTCGGACGAGGCGATGTTTACGCAGCCGAAGCTGTACGCGCAGATCAAGCAGAAGCCGAGTGTTGTGGAGGCGTATGCTGAGCGGCTGCAGCGTGAGGGCACGCTGAGCGAGGAGGAGCTGGAGCGGATCCACAGCAACCTGCACGAGAATCTGGACCGGGCGTACGACAAGGCGAAGGAGTCGCCGGTCGATCCGACTCCCAACCCTGGGTTCAGGCGGTGGGTAGGGGTGAGCAACACGTTCGGCTTTGATGCGGTCAATACGAGCGTTGAGCGGGAGGATCTGCTTGAGGTGTCGCGCGCGATGGGGTTTTGGCCCGAGGGGTTCACGCCGCACCGGAAGCTGCTCAAGACGATCAAAGATCGATCGACGTGCATCGAGGAGGACCGCCCGTTTGACTGGGCGATGGGCGAGCAGCTCGCGATTGGTTCGCTGCTGATCGAGGGGATTATCGTTCGGTTCAGTGGTCAGGATTCTCGACGGGGGACGTTCAGCCATCGGCACGCGGCGCTGCGTGACGTGGACACAAGCGAACTGTATGTGCCGCTCAATCACATCCGCGAATGTGGCGAACCGGGCACGGACAAAGAAGTGGGAACGGTGAATGAAGATGGGAAGATGCGGCAGGCGAAGTTCTGCATCTACGACAGCCCGCTGAGCGAGTACGCGGTGCTCGGCTTCGAGTATGGGTTTTCGCTCGCTTCGCCCCAGACGCTGACGATCTGGGAGGCGCAGTTCGGCGACTTCGCGAACGGTGCGCAGGTGATAATCGATCAGTTCATCGCGAGCGCAGAGGCGAAGTGGCAGCGGTGGTCCGCGCTGGTGATGCTGCTGCCGCACGGGTACGAGGGGCAGGGCCCGGAGCACAGTTCGGCGCGGATTGAGCGGTTCTTGAAGCTGTGCGGGCAGGGCAATATGCAGGTGTGCCACCCGACGACACCGGGGCAGTATTTCCACCTGCTGCGGCGGCAGGTGATGCGGAACTTCCGCAAGCCGTTGATTGTGATGTCACCCAAGAGTCTGCTGCGGCATCCGGAATGCCGGAGTCTTGGGAGCGAGCTGACGGAAGGCGTGTTCCAGGAGATTGTTGACGACCCGCGGATGACGGATGATTCGAAGCAGAAGGTGAAGCGGATCGTGCTGTGCTCGGGCAAGGTGTTCTACGACCTCGACGCGCGGCGGCAGGAGATCGAGCGCGAGGATATTGCGCTGGTCCGGGTCGAGCAGTTGTACCCGCTGCACTTTGAACTGCTCGGGGAGATTGTTCGGTCGTACCGCGACGGGGCGGAGGTGGTGTGGGTGCAGGAAGAGCCGAAGAACATGGGTGCTTGGGGGCATATGGCGCTCGCGCTCAAGGAAGAGTTTGGGTGGGATTTGCCTTACATCGGGCGGGGGGTATCGGCGAGCCCTGCGACCGGCTCTGCGAAGAAGCACGGCGAGCAGTTGGAGCAGCTGTTGAGCGAGTCTGTCGGGGCGGTGGAGAAATCAAAGGTTGCGGCTGGGGCGGCGTAGACTGTTTGGAAGGCGCGCTGCGTGTGCGCATGGAGTCGGACAACGGACGGGCGGGATAGGACGGGCATGAGCGATGGCGACGGACGTCGTGGTACCGGCATTGGGTGAGTCGATTAGCGAAGCGGTGATCGCGTCGTGGCTCAAGGGCGAGGGGGAGTACGTCGAGCGCGATGAGGAGATCGTCGAGCTGGAGACGGACAAGGTGACGATGCCGCTGCCATGCCCGGTGGCGGGCGTGCTCAAGCATGTGGTTGCGGAGGGCGACACGATCGAGGTGGGCGGGGTTGTTGCGCAGGTGGACGAGAGCGCCGAGAAGCCGGCGGGCGCGGGGAAGAAGGGCAAGAAGAGCGCAGCGAAGGCGGCGGGTGGAGAGCAGAAGGAAGATGCAGGTGTGGCAACGGCGGTAGCCGAACCACCTACGAAGGAAGCGGCACCTGCGGCACCGAGTGGTGGTGAGGGTGTTCGGACAACGCCACTTGCGCAGAAGCTGGCGGAGGAGCACGGCGTTGATCTGTCGCGGCTTGAGGCGACCGGTCCTGGCGGGCGGGTGCGCGAGCAGGATGTGCTGGCGTATATTTCGACGCACAGCGATGGTCGGGCGGCGGGCACCGAAGCGACGGCGGTTCTGGGGCTTGGGCCGTCGCGCGGCGTGCGGCGCGAGCGGATGAGCCAGCTCCGGCAGAAGATCGCGAGCCGGCTTGTCGAGGCGCAGCAGACGGCGGCGATGCTAACGACGTTTAACGAGTGCGACATGAGCGCGGTGATGGCGGTGCGGTCGCGGCTCAAGGATTCGTTCCTTGAGACGCACGGTGTGAAGCTCGGGTTCATGTCGTTCTTCACGAAGGCGGCGTGCAGCGCGCTCAAAGCGGTGGAGAATGTGAACGCGTTTATTGCGCATGGCGAAAAGGGGCCTGAGTTTGAGCACCACGACTACTGCGATGTTGCGGTTGCGGTGGGCACGCCCAAGGGGCTTGTGGTGCCGGTGATCCGCAACGCGGAGTCGATGAGCTTCGCGGAGATCGAGGCGGAGATTCTTCGTCTCGCGGGTCGGGCGCGCGACGGCAAGCTGACGCTTGAGGAGATGCAGGGCGGGACGTTCACGATCTCGAACGGCGGGGTGTATGGCTCGATGCTGAGCACGCCGATTCTCAATCCGCCGCAGAGCGGTATTCTGGGTTTGCACAATATTATTCGGCGGCCGATCGAGTTCCCGGAGAAGTCTGGGGAGGTTGTTGTGCGCCCGATGATGTATCTGGCGCTGAGCTACGACCACCGGATTGTTGACGGCGCAGGCGCGGTGACATTCCTCAAGCACATCAAGGAATGCATCGAGGATCCGGATCGATTGTTGCTTGGTGTGTAGTATGTTGCAGTGATTGTCAAACTCGAATCAACTATTGATGATACAGATGATGCTGCAAGGCATTTGGTTGCGCGGTTGCACCCCATCTACTCTGCACCCGATGGTCGAAAATGGAAGATCCAGGCGAAGAAGTGTCAATACATGGGGCCGATCGCAGCGGCTGTATTTGGAGCTGTGTATTACCTCGGAGAATCGAAGGGGCAACGACCGAGAATTGTTCTCCCAAAGTCTCCCCCGGAACTGGATCATTTTTGTGAAGTGAGCGGGCTGAAGTTTCTTGCTTCACAGAGTCCAGCGTCGTCGAACACCGATTGTCCTGATCTCGAAGTTGTAGCGCTGGAGCGATTCGAGGAATCCAGATGGAACCAGTCTGATCCTGTTGTGCATCTCGTTCGTCGACACCGGGAAATTTCAGAAGATACGGAGGATTATCTGCGGATCTGTATCAATGAGGTGGTGCAGAACGTGATCGATCATTCGAAATCGGTGTTTGGTGGTGTGATGTGTTCACGGTATATGTCGAATCGGGATAGGGTTCATGTTGCGATCGTTGACCATGGTAAGGGGATCTTCGAGACTCTTCACCCGGCCCACCCAGAGATTGGCAACTCGATCGAGGCGTTGCGGGCGGTTATCCGTGGGCGATACTCGGCGAAGTCGAGGGAAAACAACATGGGTCTGGGGATCAGCAATCTCTGGGGCGTGGTACGAGAGCTGGAAGGACGAATCGCGATCATGAGCGGAGGTGCTCGGGCTCGCTACACTGGTGGTGGAACATCGGATTCCTTCGAGACACTCGAGTTTAGTTTTCCGGGTACGTTTGTTTGGTTTTCTCTTCCAATGGCGTGAGCATGAGTTGAATGGGCAACGGTTTATTGACAATACGTTTGGATAATCTGCTCGACACCGGCGCTCCGGTTGTCGATGAGGGCCGCAGGATAGCGCGTGTAGTTGCGGATGGACTCAATGGTACGAATACGGTTCATCTATCTATGACCGGGGTAAGGGGGGCGCCATCGAGCTTTTTCAACATCTTGCTACGAGATCTTGTATCCGATTCGGATCTGGAGACTGTTCGGGAAAGGATTCGCTTTACTGATTACTCGACGTCGCAGGCGGGAGTGCTCAGGCGGTCACTGTCGGCGGTGCTGGGCGACGATGCACCGTCATTATGCATGTAGTCAGAAGCACTCGGCGCGTCAGTCGTCGTCAGTTAACTCGTCGAGCAGGCCGGTGCATGCGCTGAGGATCATGTCGTAGACGCGTTGGAAGCCGTCGCCATGCCCGTAGTATGGATCGGGGACTTCGAGGTGTTTGTCCGACTTGCCGTTGAGCGCTGGATCGAATGAACGCAACAAGCGGATGCGGTTGGCGGGTGCGCCGTCGGCGAGCATGTTGTGGATGTTGTCCATGTCCATCGCGATGATGAGATCGAAGTCCTTGAAATCAGCGGGGACTCGGATCTGACGCGCGATGGAGGGGAGGGGGATGCCATGTTTATTCGCGACAGCGATGGAGCGGCGGTCGGGGTCTTCGCCGGTGTGCCAGGCGCCGGTGCCGCAGGAATCGACGGTGAAGCGGTCTGCGAGGTCGTGCTGTTTGGCGAGGTGGAGGAATACACCCTCGGCGAGGGGTGAGCGGCAGATGTTGCCCATGCAGACGAAGAGGAGTGAGTTGATTTGTGTGGGCATGCTTTGGTGGGGGATTACTTTGAGGTATCGGCGAAGCAGTAGGCGAGGATCTTCGCGACCTGCTGCGGGGTGCGGGCGGAGGCGTATGCGCTGGCGTTTACTTCCTTGAGCGCGTGGGTATGGTCGTCGGCGTGGAGGGTGATGACGGGGATGCCCAGCGCGCTGGCGAAGCCGGCGTCGAATGCGGCGTTCCACTGTTTGTATTGATCACCGAAGCGGACGACGAGGACATCGGCGTCGCGGATGAGGGTGTGCGTGCGGATGGCGTTGATGCGCGAGGACTTGAGGTCGCGCCAGAAGGGGTCGTCGTCTTGGGCGAGGATTGTTTGGGCGCAGGTGTCTGAGGCGCTGTGGTCGGTGACTGGGGAGGTGATTTCGACATCCAGCCCGGCGTCGGCGCAGGCGGCTGCGATCTGGTCGCGCCAGTCGGAATGGATCTCGCCTGCGAGGTATATGGTGAGTGACATCGTTGTTCTCGTCGGTTAGATGGTGAATGAGTCGGCGGGTTGCATCGTGCGCACTTCTACACCGGTTGGAGTGAACGCGGAGAGGTCGGAGGTGAGGAGCGGGAAGGTGGCGAAATGCATGGGGATCGCGAGCTTCGGGTTGATCCATTCGGCGGCGGTAGCGCCCTGCTCGGGGCCCATGGTGAAGCGGTCGCCGACGGGGATCATGGCGACAGTCGGCTTGTAGATTTCGGCGATGAGTTTGATGTCGGAGAAGAGGGCGGTATCGCCCATGTGGTAGATGGTTGTGCCTGCGATGTTGATGATCGCGCCGCAGGGTTGACCCATGTACTGCCCCTCGTAGGACGAGGAGTGGAAGGCCTGGGTGAGTGCGATGAAGCCGAAGGGGGCAGCGACCTTGCCTCCCGGGTTCATGGGTTCGAGGTATTGGCATCCTTTCGCGGAGAAGAACTCGCAGATTTCGAAGGCGGCGTAGATCGTTGCGCCGGTGCGCTTTGCGATGGAAAGTGTGTCGCCTATGTGGTCTGCGTGGCCGTGGGTGAGGACGATTGCGTCGCACTCGATGTCTTCTGGTTTGTGCTTGGCGACGGGGTTGCCGGTGAGGAATGGGTCGATGAGTACGGCATGGTTGTCCGCCTTGAGGAGGAAGGCGGAGTGGCCCAGGAATGTGATTTCGAGTGGCATGGCGGGGCTCCGTGATGGGTTGAGAGTGGTACTCTATCTGGCACGAGCGGGAGTGGGGATAAGAGGACTACAACATGCACGAGACGGAGAAAGCGGACAAGTGGCGGCTTGCGCGTGTAGGGATCGTGGGCGCTGGCGCGATGGGCACGAGCCTTGCGGCGCTGGTCGGGAAAGTGGTTCCGACGGTGATGGTGTGCATCGAGCCCAAGCGTGCGGCGGAGCTCTTTGAGCATGGGGCGCGGGTGGAGGGGCTGGTTGAGTCGTCGTCGCGGCCGATTGTGGTGAACCGTATCTCGGATCTGGCGCGGGTCGGCGGGGTGAGCGCGCTGTTTATCGCGACGAAGACGACGGCGATCCCGGATGTGGCGCGGGAATTGAAACCGGTGCTCCAGGAAGCGAGCGACAGCGGTGAGGGGATGTATGTGGTTTCGTACCAGAACGGGATCGAACCGGGTCGGCAGTTGATCGAGCTGCTGGATTACGATCGGGTGTTGCGGATGGTGCTGTCTTGCGCGGCGACGATTCCCGGGGGGATGAAGCACGCGGAGATGACGATGCATATTCCGCCACACGCGATCGGCGCGGTGGGCCCCGAGCACGCCGACGCGGCGCGGAGGATTGCGTCAACGTTGAGCGAGGCGGGTTTCGAGACGGAGTTTGTGGAGGGGATCGAGCAGAAAGTGTGGGCGAAGGGTGTGGTGAATGCCGCGGCGAACCCGGTGTGCGCGCTGGTGGATTCAACGGTGCGGGATGTATTGGATTCGCCGGCGCGGATGATTCTGGATCGGCTGCTGCGCGAGGGCATGGAAGTGGCTCGGGCGGACGGGGTGGATCTCGGGGGGGATTTTCTTGATCGGGCGTACGCGATGCTCGACGGGGCTGCGGATCACACGCCGAGCATGGTGGAGGACATCCGCAACGGTCGCGAGAGCGAGGTGGGGCAGCTCAACCGGCAGGTGCTTGCGCACGGTCGGCGGTTGGGCGTGGCGACGCCGACACATGAGATGGTTGATGCGCTGATCGAGGCGTTTGACTGGCGGGTATATCACCGCGGGGACCGGCAGCGCGGTTAGACGGGCGCGTGGACATCGTTGAGTTCGTCGGCTTTGCCGACCTTGTCGAGCAGGCGCTGGGCGTACTCCATTGTTGCGTCTTTGAGCTGCTCGAAGGAGTCGAGGACGTAGAGGATCGGCTGGTAGTGGTCGATCTCGAAGGGTGTGTTGCAGACGGTGTCGAGGTCGAAGGGGCGGCGGTCGACTTTGTCGGAGCCGATGGAGTGGTGCCCTTCGCCCTCGGAGGAGATGAGCCCCGCGCCGTAGAGCTTGTTTTTCCCGTCTTCGCGGATGAGCCCGAACTCGACGGTGAACCAGAAGAGGCGGGCGAGGCGTTCGGTGTTTTCTTTGTCGTCTGTGTAGAGCGCGGCTTTGCCGTACGCCTGGAGGAAGTCGGAGAAGACGGGGTCGGCGTGGAGCGGGACGTGCCCGAAGACGTCGTGGATGATGTCCGGTTCGGGGAGGTAGTCCATGGAGGACTTGGGTCGGACGGTGATGGTGGTGGGGAACTGGCGTTGGGCGAGGAAGCAGAAGAATGCTTTGGGTGGGATGTAGCCGGGCACGCCGTGGGAGGACCACCCGGTGAGATCGTTGAGTCTTGCGTTGACGACGCGGAGGTCGGGGATGCCCATTGATGAGAGGTCGATGGCGCGAGCGCCGGAGATGAAGACGTTCGAGCCTTCGTCGAGGACTTGCTTGCGGCGGAGTTTGTAGAGGGTGCCCCAGACTTCGTGGTTCTCTGCGGTGTAGGCGTCGTAGTTCTGGGTGACTTTCATCTGATCGATATCGATCTGGTCGGGCGGGAGGTTGACGGATGCGTCGGCGGCTGCCTGGGCGCGGCGCGCCTCTTCGTTGTCGATCACGGGTGAATCGAGGGCGGCTTTGCCGACTGTTGTCATGGGTGTGCTCCGCTTTGGGTGAGGGATAGGGGCGTGTGTATTGTACGCGCGCGGGGATCGCGGGTTGGGGGGGGCAATCCGGGTGTGGAGCGGTGGATTATGCGGGGTGGCGGGGTCAGCGCCGGCGGGTGGCGGAGCCGCCCGTGGAGAATGTGGTGCCGGGTGATCTGAACGCGAAGAGCGGTCGGAAGGTGTTGAGCACAAAGCCCAAGACGATGGCGAGGAGCCCGGTGTAGAGCGCCGAGAGGAGCCCGGGGACGAGTGAGGCGAGGGGGCGGTGGAAGATGATGACAGGGTCGAGTGTCGCTCGGATGGACATGGTTGCGGTGACGGTCAGCGTGAGCAGCATGGCGGCGAGGGCGGTGAGCAGGGCGAGTGTGATGACATTGGCTTTGCGGAAGATGAGAGCGCGGAGGGTGAGGATCATCTGTGCGGCGAGTGTGAGCCCGAGGGCGTGGGGACCGAGGACGACGGTGATCGAGCCCGAGTTGGTGTGGACATCGGTGAGCAGGTCGATGGCGATGCCCGTGAGCAGCGCGGCGAGGAGGGCTGAGCGGTGTGAGGCCCAGAGGCAGACAAAGGTGATGAGGACGATGGTGAAGGAGGGGGCGACGTCGTAGGAGCCGAGTTGGATAGCGTCGGAGAGCCCGGCGTCGAGCCCGATACAGAACCACGCTGCGATGAGGAAGGTGATGCCTCTCATCCGCCCGCCCCGTTGGGAGAAGATTCCTCGGTCGGGATGCGGAGGATGAACGAGCCGAGTCGGTTGAGATCGGTTGTCGGGACAACGGTAATCTGTTTGTGCAGCGGTTGCTCGGTGTCTTTGACGCGGGTGACGCGCCCGATGACGAGCATCTGCGCGGCGTCGGGCCAGGTGTCATCGGCGAGGAGGACGAGATGCCCGGGTGCGATGCGTTCGGCGTCTGTCACGGCGACATCGTTTGCGGTGAGTGTTGAGCCGGATGGTCTGAGCTGGCACCGCGGGAGGGCTGCGAGTTCGCTCTCGTCGGCGATGCCGTCGGGCGGGATGACGACGCCTTCGATGAGGTTGGGAGAGAAATCGGTGTGGGTGATGACGTGGATCGTGGAGAAGAGGCGGTTGACACTGACGACCCTGCCGACGAGTTGGAGCCCGATGTCGGGGACGTGCGCGGAGGCGATGGTGGCGAGGGTGACGTCGTTGCGTGAGCCGGCGCGGATTTTGATGGTGCCCTTGCCGGTGTCGGCGCTGATGCGTTGGACGTTGCGTTTGATCAGCGCGGGCTCGGTGCCGTAGTACGGGCGTTCTTCGAGCGCGGCGATGGCGTGCTGGAGCCCGTTGATGGTTCGGAGGGCGGCTTTGTAGTCTCGTTCGAGTTCTGCGTAGTCCTCGTCGCGGACGATGGGCAGGGCGCCGGATGTTCGGGCGGCGGGGCGGAGGTGTGTTGAGACGTATGAGCCTGCTTGGGAGACGGGTGCGATGATGGTGACGAGTGGTGCGTGGAGTGTTGAGAGTGCGCTGGTGACGGGGTTGGTGGGGATGAGCGCGGCGGCGGCGAGCAGGAGCAGCGCTGCGAGGTAGAGCGAGCGAGGGTTGGTCCAGCGTCGTTGCATTGTTGAGCGGTTGATTGAGGCGGGTCAGGCTTCGAGGTCGCTCTCGATGGAGGATTTCCAGACTTCGAGGTTTTCCAGGAAGATCGCGGTGCCGGCCGCGACGCAGGTGAGGGGGTCGTCGGCGACGCGGACCTCCATGCCTGTGGCGTTCTGGAGGACGACATCGATGCCGCGGAGGAGTGCGCCGCCGCCGGCGAGGGTGATGCCGTTGTCTACAAGGTCGGCGGCGAGTTCGGGCTCGGCGCGCTCGAGTGTGCGGGTGACGGTTTCGATGATTGCGCTGATTGGCTCCTGGAGCGCCTCGCGGATTTCCTCGGAGGTGACAACAGTTTTGCGCGGGAGCCCGGAGATCATGTCGCGTCCGCGCGCTTCCATCGATGTCTCTTCGCCGACGGGCGCGGCGGAGCCGATTTCGATTTTGATGCGCTCGGCGGTTTGTTCGCCGATCATCAGGTTGTAGGTTTTCTTCATGTGTCCGATGATCGCTTCGTCCATGTCGTCGCCCGCGACGCGGACGGATTCGCAGACGGCGATGTCGGCGAGTGACATGATGGCGACCTCGGTGGTGCCGCCGCCGATGTCGACGATCATCGACGCGGTGGGTTCGACCCAGGGCAGCCCCGCGCCGATCGCTGCGGCGACGGGTTCTTCGACGAGGTAGACAATCTGTGCGCCGGCGCGCTGCGCGGATTGTTTTACGGCCTGCTTCTCGACGGCGGTGATGCCCGAGGGGATAGCGATGACGACGCGCGGGCCGAAGCCCCACGAGCGCCCGTTCACTTTCTGGATGAAGTAGGAGAGCATCGCCTCGGTGATGCGGAAGTCGGAGATGACGCCGTCGCGCAGGGGGCGGATGGCGGTGATGGAGCCTGGCGTTTTGCCGAGCATCTCCTTGGCGGCCCACCCTACGGCTTGTCCTTTGTGGAGGACCTCGCCGGTGTGCTTCTGGACGGCGACGACGGAGGGTTCGTTGAGCACGATGCCCTCGCCGCGGACGCAGACGAGGGTATTGCAGGTGCCCAAGTCGATTCCCATATCGACGGTGAACATAGAGAGGAATCGCTGGATGAAGTTGGGGAGCACGGTGCAGGGTCTCCGCGGTCAGGTTTGCGAGAAGCGCTTACGGTATCAGGGTTTGGGGCTCGTGTCCGCGTTGGCGGGCGGGGCGCTTGTGAACTATCGGTCTTGCGGGGGGTGGTCCTGATGTGGAAGTGGGCGGTTGGGGAGTGAGATGTTGCGCTTCGCGCAGGGTGTGCGCATAGATCGCGCTGGATGGTCGGGAAACGGGCTTTGGGGGGAAGGGGCGGTGCGTCAGTTGGCGATGGAGACGCGGCCCTTTTCGTGAATCGTGAGGGGGCCCATGGCTCCGGCATCTTTGGGGGCGATGATGGAGCCGTTGAGGTAGGCGATGGCGTTGGCGGTGAGGAGGGCGAGGACCGCGCAGAACATGATGGCGGTGTAGACGTTCATGCGGGCTTTGCGGGCGCGTTGGGCACCGGGCATCTGCATTCCGAACTGGCTCATGGGCGGTTCTCCTGGGGTCGGGTAGGTGGTAAAGTAAGGTCAGAGGGTGGGGAGGACTCGGTCGCCGACGCGGATATCGACACCCTCGCGGCCGAGGAAGTTCACTCGTCCGACGGATTCGTTCTCATCGACGCGCTCGAGGATGACATTGGCGAGCCACCCGCCGCGGACGATCATGAGTTTCATGTCTTCGCGGAGGCGGTCGTTGGTGCCCGCGGCGATCTGGATGAGGACATTGCCCGATTCATCTGTGCGGATGGCGGTGATGGAGGATGTGAAGTTCTGTGGTGCGCGGAGGGTGCCCTCGGCGGAGTTCGCGGTGGCGCCGGAGATGGCGTTGCCGCCCCGGTCGAGCTGGTCGCGGAGTTCGACGTTGAGTTCCTGGAGCGAGCGGTTGGTTTCGACGGCGACCTGGAGACGCCCTTCGAGTTCGTTGATGCGGTCGGTGAGTTCGATCTCGCGGCGGGCCATGTCGAGCGTGCGGGTGCGGAGGTCTGAGATCTCTCCGGACTGCGCTTTGTTGACTTCGGCGTAGGTCTGGGCGATGGCGGTGAACTCATCGACCTGCGCGGCGTGGAGTGCGCTGGCGGTTTTTTGGTCGCTCACTTCGGTTGAGAGGCGGGCGTTGTCTGTCTGGTAGGAGGCGATCTGCGCCTGGAGCGTTGAGATCTGGTTTTCCAGCGCGGAGTTTTTCTGGATGAGGCTTTCCTTCTCGGCGCCGGAACGCGCGGTCAGTTCGTTGACCGCGGATTTGGAGGCGCTGAGTTGGTTCTCTTTGGTTTGCAGCGCGTCCGCGACGGCGGATGCGTTGCTGGTGTAGGCGATGGTCATGCCCGAGAGGGTGATCGCGAGGATCGCGGCGAGGATGACAAGGAACTTCGTGACAATGTGCAAAGAGCACCTCCTGCGGAACGGGTTGCCCGTCTGGGACAGCTTCGCCTGGCTGCCCTGCGAGCGGACGGATCAGCTAGCGGGGCGGTACCGGGACCATAGAGCGGGCGGTCGAACTGGGCCGGGCATTATGCGCCATCTACGCGGCGTGTGCAGTTTGGATCCAGAAAATCGGGAGGATGGATCTCTGGTGTGGGGCGGGTGGGGACACTCAGCGGGCGACCGGGTCGAGGAACCGGAGGACGGATGAGGCGGCTGCGGTCTGCACGATGGGTGAGGGATCGCCCATCAGGGCGACCAGACGCGGTAGATCGCCCGATCTGTGGGCCTCGGCGTAGAGGAAGGTGGTCTGGGCGCGGACGAGGTGGTCGGCATCAGCGGCGTATTCGTCGGCGACGTACACGCCGTCCGGATAACCCATCTTCGCGAGCGAGGTCGCGGCGGCGAGGCGGAGTTCTGGCGGGTAGAGGTAGGGCTCCACGGCGGGTGTTTGGCGCGATCCACGGTTGGTCTGGGTTTGTGCCGGGAGGCGTGCTTCGACGACGTTGACGAGCTGCTGGATCGCCTGGCGGTCCTTGATCTCGCCGAGGATCTGTGCGGCGAGGACGGCGGCTTCGAACTCGTCGCGGAGCGCTGGGTAGAGCGCGACATGGATGGTCTGGGCGGCGTCGAGGTCGCCCAGCTTGACCATTGCTTCTGCGAGCTGGAGACGGAAGACACGGTCCTGTATCAGTGTGGCGGCGGAGTGTTTGGATGCGACGGCACGGAGCATGGGCAGCGCGGAGTCGTTTTTCAGTTCGCCGAGGATGAACGCCGCTTGCGCGCGGACGGCGGGGTCGTCGTTGAACAGGAGGTCTGCGATCGGGGTGAGGTCGGGCGTGAAGCCGTTGCGTGTTTGTGCGAAGAGTGCGGCGGCGCGGACGCGGGGGTCCGCGTCGTGTTCGAGGTACATGGCTTCGGGGGCGAACTCGGCGAGGCGCAGCTTGCCGACGGACATCGCGGCGACGTAGCGCACGCCGGGGTTTGGATCGGCGAGGGCTTCGCGGACGAACGGGGCGAGTCTGGAGGGCACGGGGTGGAGCGCTTCGATGGCGTTCGCTCTGAGCAGGGCGTACTCGGAGAAGGCGGCGCGCTCCAATATCTCGAGCGCCTGCTCGCGGACGAGCGTGTGCTGGATGTTGGGCGGTGTTGTTGTGGTCGGATCGGGGGAGCGCCGGGGGGCGGCGGCGATGGTCTTGATCGGTTTGGGGTCGAGCACCGAGGGGTTGATGGTGTGGCTTCGGGGTGTGGCGCTGTGCTCGCGGGTCTGCGGCTTGTGCGCGATCTCGACGGGTTCGGGTTGATCGTTGACTTGGTGGGCGAACTGCGGACCCGGGGCGGGTTGGGTCTTGGGTGTGCGGGAGGCTTCGGGGTGCCCGAGCGAGGAGAGACGCTGGGAGCCGGTGGAGGAGCACCCGGCGGTGAGAGCGAGTGTGAGCAGGGCGGAGACGGCTGTTTTGTGGATCATCTGGGGGCTCTCACGCGGAGGGAGTGGATCGAGGTGGCGCACAGACTGCGCACCTACCCGTATGGATCGGTTCCGCATGGGGTTATCGCTTGAGGAATAGGGGGGTTACGGACCGTGGATCGGGAACCATGCGTGGAGGATGCCCTCGGTGCGGGGCGGGAGGGATTCGGTGACCGCTCCGCCGGCGTCGATCGCGCAGGAGATGCCCGTATTGGCGGCGCGGAGCATGGGGGTGCGGTTTTCGGTGCATCGCCACCTAGCGATTTGGATGTGGTTTTCTCGGGCGGGGTCGAAGGAGCCGAACCATCCGTCGTTGGTGAGGTTGATCATGAGATCGGCGTCGTTGGGCCACGATCCGATGAGATTGCGGCAGACGGCGGGTGTGGTCGCCTCGAAGCAGATGGGGGTGACGATCCTCGCAAGGCGATTGCGATTTCGGCAAGGGACCTCGAACACGGTCGGCCGCGAGCCTGCGGAGAGGTCGAAAGTCATGCCTCCCGCGCCGAGGGTAAGCAGGGCGCTTTCGAGCCAATCGAAGCGCGAGATGTAGGGCATGACCTCGCCGAACGGGGTGAGGTGGATTTTGTCGTACCGCTCGGGTTGGATCTCGCCGTCTGCAATGAGGAAAGCAGAGTTATAGATCGCGCCGGCCGTCCAGAGTTCGTTCTGGTTGGCGAGATCGAAGGCGAGGTCGTCCACGCCGATCGCGCCGACGAGCATCGGGATACCGAGTTCGCGTTGAAAATCGGTGAGGGCATCGGCGAATTGGAGGAAGAAGAGGTCGTAATTGGTGTCGGCGATGCCGGCGTCGCGCGCTGCTTGCAGCGCGGCGGGCGAGAGGGTGTACCCGGGGAACATGGTCTCGGGCCAGACGATGAGGTCGGGGTTGGATTGCGCGGCTTCACGGGTGAGATCGAGCATGCGCTGGAAGTCCTCGATGCGCTGGTCGAGAGTCCATGCGACTTTGTTGTCCTGGGGGACATTGGTCTGGATAGACGCGACGTTTAAGATCCCAGTGTCGCTGTCTATCTCGTAAGGCGAAGGTGCGAAGAAGTCGAGATACAACCACAACACCGGTGCGATGAGAACCAGCTTTGATACGGAAATCCTGAGAGAGAATCTCGGGCGGGCGAAGTCGGGCAGGAGCGAGCAGAATTGCCCGATAGTGCATATTGGGAACGCGAGCAGGAACCCGAAAAAATACTGATTGTTGTGCGGTTCAAAGGGGTGGGCGATGCAGTACCAGGCGTACCCGGAGAAGAGGTGCCCGCGGATGATTTCTAGCAATACCCAGAGGAATGGCGCGATGGTCCACGGTGAGACACGTTTGAACCGCAGCTTCGAGAGGATCAGGACGAAGGCGGTCGGGTAGAGCGCGAGGTAGGCGAGCAGGAGGGGGGTGCCGGCGGCGGTGACGGCGAACATCCACTGGTGGTGGTAGCCGAAGGCGCCGGCGAAGCAAAGGAGGACGGGGACGCCCGCCCATCGCGCTCGGGCGGTGGTCTGCGCGAGGCGGACGAGGGGGATCAGCGAGAGGGGGGCGAGCAGCGCAAGGTTGAAGGGCGGGAAGGCGAGGGTGAAGCACAGCGCGCTGCACAGCGCGAAGGGCAGGGCGTGGAGCATCGCGCTGCGTCGGGTGGGTTTGCCTGTTGCGCGGGGCATGCGGCGTTACTTCTTGGGGGCTTTGTAGAAGGGCAGTGCGCAGACCTCGGCGGCGAGCTTGTCCGCTCTGCCTGTATCGATTTCGACTTTGGTGCCCGGCTCGATATGCGCCTTGTCGAGGTACGCCATCGCGATGGGTTGGGCGAGTGTGGGCGAGACGCAGGCGCTGGTAACGACGCCGAGCGGTTCGCTATTGACGAGCACGGGCATGTGCTGGCGGGCGGTGCGTTTGCCCTCGACGAGGAGCCCGACGAGCTGGCGCCTGGGCCCGCCCTCGGCGATGGTCTGCTTGAGCGCTTCCTGCCCGACGAAGGGTTCGCCCAGTTCGTGCTCGTCTTTGTCCATGTTGAGAGCGAAGGGCATGTTGACTTCGAGCGCGTTGATGTCTTCGCCCAGTTCGTGTCCGTAGAGCGGCATCGCAGCTTCCATGCGGAGGGTGTCTCGTGCGCCGAGCCCGGTGCCCTTGAGCGGGGAATCGGGCGAGTTTGGATCGACGTTCTGGGCGATGAGTTTCATTGCCATGCCGATCATGTTCGCGGGGAGGATGACCTCGACGCCGTCTTCGCCGGTGTACCCGGTGCGGGAGACGATGAGCTTCATGATCATCAGGTTTTTGACGGCGAATCGGAAGCGTTTGAGGGCGGGGATCTCTTTGGAGAAGTTCGAGAAGAGTTCCATGACCGTGGGGCCCTGGATCGCGATCATCGCGGTCTTCATGGTGCGGTCGTCTATCTCGCAGACGAGATCGCCCCGGATGGATTTGAGGTGGTCGGTGATCTTCTCGCGGTTGGAGCCGTTGACGACAAACAGAAATTCGTCCTCGCTCATGCGGTAGACGAGGGCGTCGTCTTTCACGCCTCCCGTTTCGTTGCAGATGAGGGTGTAGCGGCACTGCCCTTCCTGCATGTCGTGGATGCGGCGCGAGCAGGCGCGTTCGAGCAGGCGGCGGGCGTGACGACCCTTGAGTCGGAGTCGCCCCATGTGGGAGACATCGAAGACGCCGCCGCAGGTGCGGACCTGGTTGTGCTCATCGACGATGGAGCCGGTGCCTTCGGCGGTCTTGTAGTAGAGGGGCATGTCCCACCCGGCGAAGTCAACCATTTTGCCGCCGTGGTCGATGTGGTGTTGGTGGAGCGGTGTTTTGAGCATGGAGCCTCCTGATTTGGGAGGGGCAGTCTATTCGAGGTGCGCGTCGGGGGCATCGAGTGAGAAGTTGGGCCACGGGGCGTTGTCGATGAGGCGGACATCGCCCAGTCTGCCGGCGGCGAGGACGCGCGCGGGCTCGTCCGGCTTGGGTGCAAGGAGGGTAGATGCGTCGCGTACGGCGAGGTATTCCATGCGCACACCGTGGGATTCGGCGGTATCGCGCCCGGCTCGTTCCGCATCGGCGGGGTTTGCATGTTGCCCGGCTTCGATGAGCCCGCGCACGATGCCGACCGCCTGCTTGCGTTGCGCGGTGGTGAGGTTGAGGTTGCGCGAGGACATGGCGACGCCGTCCGGCTCGCGGATGGTGGGGTGCCCGATGACGTCGATGGGCAGATCGAGTTGTGCGCACATCGCGCGGATGCACGAGAGCTGTTGCCAGTCTTTTTCGCCGAAGATGGTTGCGCTGGGTTTGCACAGATCGAAGAGGCGTTTGCAGACCTGGCAGACACCCGGAAAATGCCCGGGGCGGTGGTGGTCTTCGAGCATGGGGCTGCTGGCGACCTGGGGGAGCGGCGGGACTGGGACGGGGTCGTCGGTTGGGTACATGGTCGGCACACTGGGCGCGAAGACGCATGTAGCGCCGGCGTTGGCGCACGCCCGTGCGTCCTGATCGAGTCGCTTGGGGTAGGTGTCGAAATCGAGCTGCTCGTTGAACTGGGTCGGGTTGACGAAGACGGAGACGACGACGGGGATGCCCGAGTGTTCGTCGGCGTATTTGCGAGCGGCTTCGACGAGCAGGAGGTGCCCGGGGTGGAGTGCGCCCATCGTGGGGATGAGCACGCCGCCTGTGTGCGGGGCGAGTTCGTCGATCGTGTGCGCGATGCGCATGGGTTGATCGTAGCTATGCACGTGGTGGAGTGGGCGGGTGGGGAGCGGGGCGGGTTAGTCCCAGTGCTCGTTTGGGAGGTCGGCTTCGCCGAGGAGGGTGAAGTGTTTTTTGCGGAGGATCTGCCCGGCGAGGGTGAGGTCGTCCACCGCCATCGCGAGGGTGGGTTCGCCGTGTGGGCGCATCATGAGGGGGTAGGCAAAGCGGATGTTGATCTCTGCACCGAGGAGGTAGAGGCACAGGCGGGTGAGGGAATGTCCCTCGGAGATCTCGATGACCAGCAGTTCGTTTTCCGAGAAGGGGAGGCTTTCCTGGAGGAGGATGCGTTTGGCGTCTCGCGAGGAGTTGGTGATGAACCGGACGACGGCGTAGTCGGAGGCTTCGTTCACGGAGAACGCGCACATGTGGCAGCTCTCGTCTTCCTCGAATTTTTTGAGGAGGCTGAGCAGGCGGCCGACGCGGTTGTCGAGGAAGACGGAAAACTGGGTGACGTGCGGGGCGCTGTAGCCGCTCGCGGTGCTGAGAGGGGTTTCGAGATTCATCGCACGTCCTTGTGTGCCCGCGAACATCCGTGCGGGAGTGGGAGGAGGAGGTGGCTGGTCCGTTCCGGGCGGGAGCGGGCAGCGGGAGACGAATCCGTGTCCGCTGCGTGAACCGCCCACCATAGCGAGGGGTGGCGGTGAGAAAAAGAGTTTTCTCGGGGAGAGTATGTCTGGCGCGGAGAAGCTCTCGATCGTGGGGATGGGCGGTGTACAGCTCAGCCCTCGGGGCGGAGCAGGTCGATGGGCCCGGGGTCGGGGCAGAGCCCCCGCGCGAAGCCGTGGTCGAGCAGCTCGCGGACGGCGGTGTGCCCGGCGTCGCCCATATCCAGGGTCAGATCGTTGACGTACATCGAGACGAACTCATCGATCTGGGCGTCGGTTGCGCCGGCGTTTGAGGTGAAGGCGCCGGCGATGGCGAGGGCGCGTTCGCGGTTTGCTAGCGCGTGCGTCAGGGAGTTGTGCAGGACGGTTGCGAGTCGGGCGAGTGTTCCTGCGCCGAAGCGGTCGTCGAGATCGCGTTTGACGGCGTTCGCGCCGAGTGGGAGAGGGAGGTTGGTCTGGTCGTGCCACCACGCGCCGAGGTCCGCGACGAGGTGCAGCCCCGCTTGCTCGAAGGTGAGTTGTCCCTCGTGGATGACGAGCCCGGCGTCGGCGCGCTGCGCGTTGATCGCGGGGATGATCTCGTCGAAGGGCATCGCGATGACGCGTGGCGATCCGGGGAGCAGGAGCTGGAGCGCGAGATAGGCGCTGGTGCGCACGCCGGGGATCGCGATGAGCGGGTCCGCGGTTGCGAGCCAGTCGGTATCGCGCGGCTCGCGGGCGACGATCTTGGGCCCGTACGCCGAGCCCATCGAGGAGCCGAACGAGGTGAGCATGTAGTGCTCGCGGACGTGGGGGTAGGCATGCATGGAGATGGCGGTGATATCGAGGTCCGCGCGTTCGATGGCGCGGCGGTTGAGCGCCTCTATGTCTTCGGGGACGGGGACGAACTCGAAGGGGGCGGTGTCGATCGCGGGGGAGGAATCGGGAGTGCCGAGCGGCCACCACATAAAGGCGTCGTCCGGGTCGGGGGAATGGGCGATGGTGAGGCGGATCGGCTCGGGCATCGGGGGATGATAGCTCTGTGGCGGGTCGGCGTGGCTTTGTCTTTGTCGGGCGACGGGTCTAGGCTCGTCGGTTCGTCATGGCGAAACGGAAGAAGAAAAAAACAGACGAGCCCACGATCGAGAACCGCAAGGCACGGTATCGGTACGCGATTGTCGAGACGATGGAGGTGGGCATCAAACTGCTGGGCACGGAGGTGAAGTCCGTGCGCGACGGGAAGATGTCGCTCGGCGAGGGGTATGTGCGCGCCGAGGCGACCCCGCCCCGGCTCACGCTGTACGGCGTGCATATCGCGGAGTACCCACCGGCGGGGTTCAAGGTGATGCAGCACCACCCGACGCGTCCGCGCGTGCTGCTCGCGCACAAGAAAGAGATCATGAAGCTCGCGATCGCGAGCGAGGTGAAGGGGACGACGATCGTGCCGCTCAAGGTCTACTTCAAGGGCGGGCGGGCGAAGCTGCAGATCGGGGTGGGCAAGGGCAAGGGGCAGTCGGACAAGCGCCAGGACATCCGGGAGCGTGAGGACAAGCGGGCGATGGAACGCGCGATGTCGAAAAAGATCTAGAGCGTCACCACTCAATCTGTAGCGTTCTGAGCTTGCTGCATCTGCGCGTGGCGTTGTCGTGCTGCATCGACGTATCTATGGATACGTCTGCTTCGCTCTCCGCGCCACGCTTGCTTCGCTTGCGCTCAGACCGCTACACCTTGATTGGCCCCGCTCTAGTTGCCCGCTGCCTCACGCGAGAAGCGGAGGGACGCATCCATTACATCCGGGCGCACCTCGGCGAGCAGGGCGCGGGCGAGGCGGTCCATGAGCAGTCGCTCCTGGCGGAGGCGGGCGTCGCGCTGGAGCATCTTGTCGAGCTGCGGGGTGGGCATCCCAGGGGCGGGCGGGGTGGTGCGTTCAACGAGGGTGATGATCGCGAAAGAGTCTTCCAGCACGATCGATCCGGAGACGATCCCGGGTTCGAGCGTGCGCGCTGCATCGCGGAGCGCCTGCGGGTAGGCGGGGTCCGCGAGGGAGAGCGGGCCGACTAGCCCGCCGCGCTGGGCGGATATGTCGGTGGAAAATCGAGCGGCGACATCGGCGAAAGGTTCGCCCTGCAGGATGAGCGTGCGGGCGTTCACGGCTTCGGCGAGGGATGCGGTTGTGATCACGCGGAGGGTGACGCGGAGACCGAACCGGAGCTCGCGGGCCTGCGCGAGCATCGCGGGGGTGGTGACGATGTCGGGCGCGACGAGCCTGCGGAGCATGGCATTGCGGAGGAGCAGGGCGTCGAAACGGGCGGGCCCGAGCCCGCGTCGATCGCGGAGTGCGGCGAGGAGGCGGGCCGCCTGATCGGGGTCGGTCGAGGCGTCGTCCCGGAGGGCGGTGGTCAGGAGGCGGCGTTCGGCGGTCAGGTCGCCCCGGGTGATATTGATTCCCTGCTCGGCACAGCGAGCAGTGAGCTGGCGGTCGAGCAGGTATTCGGCGAGGGCGCGATCGCCAGCGAGTTCCAGCAGAGCGGGCAGCAGATGTTCTGCGGATATTGTCTCGCTCCCGACGAGGGCGAGAGTCTGCGGGTTGGAGGCGGTGGTGGCGGGTCCGGGGGTGCTCTGGCGGAGATGCGGGCGGTCCGGGGCTTCGAACGGCGAGGCGGAGCACCCGGTGAATACAGCAGAACACAGAAGTATCAGGAACCGGGCGAACCGCGGGGGGATCTGATTCGGATACATTCGCATCGAACCGATATGAGCGGGACGGGGGCGGGGTGTCAACACGGGGCGGGATGGATCCGGGAGAATGATGAGTACGTTGAGCCAACAAAACCCAAACGCAGAAAAATCCTCGCCATCCCAACCCGCCGACGACGAACGGCAGGGCAATGGTGGTGCGCTGTGCCCGTACTGCGGGGGCGTGAGCCCGGACATGACCCAGTGCGAGCATTGCAAGGGGCAGTTTGAGCCGCTTTCGCGCCAGGCGACGCAGAACGCGATGGGGCCCTGGCAGATCAAGGATCCGAAAAACCCGTTTCTGCCGGGATGCTCGTACGAGCGACTGCGCCGGGCGGTAGTGCAGGGTCGGGTGGTTCGTTCGACGGTGGTGCGCGGGCCGACGACGAGGCAGTTCTGGTCGTTCGCGTGCAACGCGCCGGGGGTTGCGGTGTTGCTCGGGGAGTGTCACGCGTGCCACGCGGAGGCGAAGCCGGATGAATACATGTGCGCCAAGTGCGGCGTGCTGCTCTCGCCCGCGACGGATCGCCAGTCGCTCGGGCTTTCTGCGGTGACGCTGCTGCCGGGCGAGGCACCGGCGGAGGTGGTGGCGTCTACGAGTCTCGGCTCGATCACGCGACCGCAGACGCCCACGCCGCTCAAGGCGGGGACACTCAAACCAAATGGTGGCTCGGTCGGCGAAGTCATTGCACAACCTGCGCCTGTCGTTGTGCCGGCGGCGGAGCAGTCGGGGTTGGTTGTCGCGAAGCAGCTCGCCGAGTTGGAGCGGCGCAAGAACATCGAATCGACACACCTGCGCGGGAAGATGCTTGCGGCGCGGGTGATCGCGGGGACGTTTATCGTGACCACGCTCGCGCTGGCGGTGACGCTTGTGGTGCTCGCGATGGATCAAGGACGCGGGGCGGGCGGGGGTGAGCATGTGCCTGCCACGAAGAGCGTCCCGGCGATCGAGTCGGCTGCCGTGCCCGCGGCGATCGATGAAGCAGCGGGCAGCGAACAAGAACCGGCGGGAGACGATTTCGGATTTGATCCGAGGCTCCATGTGTGGCGGATGCGGATCCACGAGGCGGGGTTGCTCGCCGAGAAAGGGGATGTGGAGTCGCTTGAGGAAGCCACGTCGATGCTGCGGCTCGTGCAGGATGATGCGCAACAGATGTACGAGGGGGCGAGTTTTCCGAAGCTGGAAGAAAGATTGCGCGAGTACAAGGCGCGCGTGGACAACCTGCGATTGCGCGAGATGCTCTGATCGATCGGGTTACTTTCCGGCGTAGTCGATGACGCGTCCGATCTCGTTGCGCAGCTGGGCGCGGGAGACGACACGGTCCACGAACCCTCTTTCGAGCAGGAACTCTGAGGTCTGGAAGCCATCGGGCAGATCCTGGCGGATCGTCTGCTTGATAACGCGCGGGCCAGCGAAGCCGATGAGCGCTTTGGGCTCGGCGAAGATCACATCGCCCAGCATGGCGAAGGAGGCAGAGACGCCGCCCGTGGTGGGGTCGGTGAGCACGGAGATGAAGAGCCCGCCGGCGTCGTCGAAGCGGGCGAGTGCGGCGGATGTCTTTGCCATCTGCATGAGCGAGAGCCCGGACTCCTGCATGCGTGCTCCGCCCGAGCACGAGACAACGATGAGCGGGAGGTCCTGATCGGTGGCGAGTTCGATCGCGCGTGTGAGCTTCTCCCCGACGACCGAGGAGAGCGTGCCCATGAAGAAGGTGAGATCCAGGCAGCAGAGCATGATCGCTCGCCCCTTGATGAACCCCCGGCCGCTCTGGCACCCCTCGGGTTGTCCGGTGCGCTTCTGCTCGGCGGCGAGACGATCGGTGTACTTCTTGAGATCGACGAATTTGAGCGGGTCTGTAGTTTCGAGGTTCTCGAACATCGGTTCGAACGAGCCGTCGTCGAGGAGCTGGTTGACGCGCTGGGTGGCGGAGATCCGGTAGTGGTGCTCGCAGAGCGGGCAGACATGGAGGTTCGCCTCCATCTGCTTGCGGTAGATCATCTGCTCGCACGCGACGCAGCGCAGCCAGAGCCCCTCGGGGATCTTGGTGACGCGCACGGGCTTCACGTCGGACCATGTGCGTGGTGGGCGGATCTGTGTCATGCGCTCGCCTTGCGTTCTTCGAGGCGGGTCCGCAGGTACGAACGCCCGATCTTGTGGCGTACTGCGAGCGGGCCGTCTTCGACGAGGTTCCACAGTTCGGCGGTGGGCCTGCGCGAGAGGACGGTGCGCGCGATACCGAACTCGAGGGGGCGCAGGACGAAGGCGATCGATTTGTTCCCGGCGCGTTCTGCGGCGCGGGCGAGCGCCTTGAGCAGCGCCAGTTCGGTCTCGATGAACGTCGCGCCCTCGGGCGGTGAAACGAGCGCCGGATCGATCCGCCACTGCTTGTACGCGCTGGGGTACCGTTCCAGGAGTTGTTCCTCGGTGAGCCCCTCCCAGACGCCCAGGTCCATGGGTGCGGCGTTGTCTGTCGGTTTGACGCGG
Organism: Phycisphaerales bacterium; assembly: GCA_029260435.1. Taxonomy (GTDB): domain Bacteria; phylum Planctomycetota; class Phycisphaerae; order Phycisphaerales; family UBA1924; genus OFTM74. The sequence goes on from JAJDDG010000069.1 coordinate 32,188, forward strand.
GCACCGCCCAGCTTGGCGAGGAACGCGGCGGTTTGTTTGGAGGCCTCGTCCGGTGCGGTGTAGACGGTTGATATCTCGGGCGGGGTGTCGCCGAACAGTTCATCCAGTGTGTGATGGATCGCGCTGAGCCCGTCCGCGGAGGCGGGGAGGTCGGTGTCGCCCTGGAGGCGACCTGCTTCGTCCCACGCGGTGCGGGCGCAGCGGACGAGCAAGAGTTCGATGTCCGGTGACTTGGGCATAGGGTGGGATTCGGGTGGGGTCCTCTGAGATGAGGTCGTTCGCTGCTCGGCCCGAGAGCGACATTGGGCGGCGGCGGATTTCGGTAGCTGAAACCTTAGCACCTGGAGGGCGACGCTCCAAACATCTGGTCGCCCGTATTGGACCGTCGTTGCCTCCACGGGGAGCGTGATTGGGGTGGATTTACCCTTCCCTGATTCGACGGATCGCGTCTGGGCGTTCCGTCGGAGTTTGCCCGAATATGGCGGAAGCGGCCACAAGAACGTCGCAGCCCGCTTCTTTGATCATTTTTGTGTTATCCGGACCTATCCCGCCGTCCATCTGGAGGCGCTGATCGGGGCGCAAGCGATCCGCGATCGCCCTGGTTTTGGTGAGCACCTCCCCGATAAACGCCTGCCCGGAGAACCCGGGGTTGACGGACATCACGAGCGCGAGATCGAAGGCATCCAGCACATCGAAGATCGATTCTGCGGGGGTTGGCGGATTGATCGCGATGCCGGCGGTCATCCCGGCTTTGCGGCACTCGTCGGCGAGTTTGATGGGGTCGTATCCCTGCGAGAGCGGGGAGAGCCCCGAGCCGGAAGATTGATCGAGGACGGGCTCGATGTGGAAGGTGAAGTGATCGGTGCCAGCGTCCGCGAAGGGCGCGATGTACTGCTGGGGGTCGTTGACCATGACATGCACATCGAGAAATGCGTCGGGCAGGGCTTTGCGGAGCTTGGCGACAAGGGCAGGGCCCATCGTGAGGTTGGGCACGAAGTGCCCGTCCATGACATCGATGTGCAGGAGGTCGGCGTGGGTCGGGTCGTCGGAGTTGGTGCCTTCCCATGAGCCGAGCACGCCTGCGCAGTCTTTGCCCATGTGGGCGAAGTCCGCGGAGAGGATCGACGGTGCGATGAGCGGGAGGCGATGCGGTTTGGTGAAAAGGTTGCCCATCGGCGCAGTGTACGCGCAAGGCTCAAGTACGCGTAGCGGCGACGAGCGCATCGAAGATCGCCTGCCCCATCGGGTGGTTGTCTGTGCGTTCGGGGTGCCACTGCACGCCCAGATAGAACCGGCGGGTCGGATCGTCGATCGCCTCGATGATCTTGTCCGGGGCGCGGGCGATGACTCGCAGTGAGCCAGCGTTGTTGACTGCCTGGCGGTGCCAGCTGGTGACCAAGCCTTCGGAGAGGACGGGGTGCGGATCTATGAGGGCGATCGGGTGGGTGTGGTCGTCCATATGTTCGGCGTGGGTGGGCGTGGTGTCCGGCATGTGCTGATCGAGGGAGCCGCCCGCAACGAGGGTCATCATCTGCATCCCGAGACAGACGCCGAGGACGGGTTTGTCCGGCGCGTGATCTGCCAGATGAGTGAGTAGTGCGGTTTCGTATGCCTGGCGGTCGGGGTGCTCGACATTTGCGCTGGGGTGGGTGGGCACCGAGAATTTCGAGGTGTCCGGGTCGCCCCCGCCGGTGAAGACGAAGGCATCGCAGAGTTCGGCATGCTCGCTAGCGAGGGAGGCGTGCTCGGCATCGGGCGGGGCGAGGAGGATGGGCGTGCCCCCTGCTGTGCGCACGCGGTGCATATAGGCGCGCCGGGTGCGGGCGTTTTTCTCGTCCAGTCCGCAAACGACGCCGACGATCGGGATTCTCGCGGTACGCTCTGTCACTGCAGGAGCATCGAGCCGATGGAGGCTCGGGCCGCAGGATTGGAGCAACGGGATGGTCGAGCACGCGAAGCTGAGATGTATTGATCCGGATTGCGGGGCGGAGTGTGGTATCGAGCGGACGACGCCGACCTGCCCGACGTGCGCCGGGCTGATGGACGTGGTGTACGACTGGGCCCGTGCGCACGCCTCGATGGGGTTCTCGGGCGACCCGATGATCTTCCAGGATCGCAACCGCGGGTTCTTCGGCGCGGCTGATGCAACGGGCGCGGAGCGGCTCGATGCTTCTGGTGTGTGGCGGTTCCGCGAGCTGCTGCCCTTCTATGGATCGATCGACAATGTGGTGAGCGTGGGCGAGGGTCGGACAATCCTCCAGCCCGCGCCGGTGATCGCAAAGCAGCTCGGGTACCACGCGAGCAAGGGCGGTGGGATCTATCTGCAGTACGAGGGGATGAACCCGTCGGGGTCGTTCAAGGACAACGGGATGACCGGCGCGTTCACGCACGCGAAGATGATCGGGGCGACGCGGGCGGTGTGCGCGAGCACGGGCAATACCAGCGCGAGCCTCGCGATGTTCGCCGCGATCTCCGGGGTGGAGGCGTATGTGCTGATCGGCGAGGGCAAGATCGCGTTCGGCAAGCTTGCGCAGGCGTTGGAGTACGGCGCGACAACGCTGCAGGTGAAGGGCGACTTTGACGCGTGCCTCGGGCATGTCCGCGAGATCGGCGAGCAGCGCCCGGAGCTGGGCATCTACCTGATGAACTCGGTGAACCCGTTCCGCCTGGAGGGGCAGAAGGCGATCATGTTCCGCGTGCTCGAGGCGCTCGGGTGGGAGGTGCCCGACTGGATCGTGGTGCCGGGTGGGAATCTGGGCAACTGCAGCGCGTTCGCCAAGGCGTTCATGGAGCTGAAAGAACTGAGCATGATCGATCGGATCCCGCGCCTCGCGGTGATCAACGCGCAGGGCGCGCGCACGCTCGACAAGGTGTACAACGAATTAGGTGCGCGATGGAACGGTGGGCGGTACGACAAGGGGATTGTCCGCGGCGAGTACGAGCGGATGGACGCTGCCGGCGAGCGTGCGAGCACCATCGCCAGCGCGATCGAGATCAACCGCCCCGTCAACCTGCCCAAGGCACTGCGGGCGCTGGACGTGATGGACGGCGTGGTGCGCTGCGTCGATGATAAAACCATCATGGAATACAAGGCGTTGGTGGGGCGCCACGGCTTCGGGTGCGAACCGGCGAGCGGGGCGAGCGTCGCCGGCGCGCACATGCTCCGCGAGGAGGGGGTGATCGGGGCGGGCGAGCGGGTGGTGTGCATCCTCACCGGGCACGTGCTGAAGGATCCGGATGTGGTGGTGCAGTACCACTCCGGGATCGACACGAAGGCCGGGCAGGAGCTGGCACCGCGCGGCGAGCCGACCGGGCAGAAGGCGAACCGTCCGATCCCGGTCGCGGACGACATCGACGCGATCATCGCGGCGTTGGGCGCAGGTTGATGAATCTGTTGCAGCAACCGGGGCGGGTTTGACTGGGAGGCAGGCGGGTGGCACCATCTGCAGATGGGGCATCACACCACCGATATCGATCACGAGAAATTCCTCGGGCACGCGATCACGTTCGACGACGTGCTGCTGTCGCCACGCGCGAGCAGTGTTTCGCCGGCGGATGCCGACCTGTCCACCAAGCTCTCGCGGAATATCGAGCTGCGTATCCCGCTTGTTTCGGCACCGATGGACACGGTGACCGAGTCGCGCCTCGCGATTGCGCTGGCACAGGAGGGCGGCATCGGGATCATCCACAAGAACCTGACGCCCGAGTCGCAGGCGCTGGAGGTGAGCAAGGTCAAACGCTCGGAGAACGGCGTGATCACCGACCCGATCACCCTCGGGCCTACGGATACCATCGGGCGGGCGCGGTGGCTCATGCACGAGTACCGCGTTTCGGGGTTCCCGGTGACAGTGGATGGTTCGTCGGACGTACGCACACACGGCAAGGTCATCGGCATCCTGACCGAGCGCGACCTGAAGTTCATCGACGGCGAGGACACGCCGGTCAAAGACGTGATGACGAAGGACAACCTCGTCACGGGCGCGCCGGACACCACGCTCGAACAAGCCAAAGTGATTCTCAACAAGGGCAAGGTGGAGAAGCTGCTGCTGATCGACAAGGCTGGGAATCTCTCGGGTTTGATCACGATGCGCGATCTTGAGCAGGCAAGCCGGTTCCCACGCGCGTGCAAGGACCAGCGCGGGCGTCTGCGCTGCGGCGCAGCGGTCGGTGTGTTCCAGTTCGAGCGCGTCGAGAAGCTCATCGAGGCGGATGTCGATGTGGTCATTGTCGATACCGCGCACGGGCACTCGAAAAACGTGATCGAGACTGTCCGCGAGGTGAAGCGGCGATACGGCATCGAGGTGATCGCGGGCAACATCGCCACCGCAGAAGCGGCGAGAGACCTGATCGAAGCCGGCGCAGACGCCGTGAAAGTCGGCATCGGGCCCGGGTCGATCTGCACGACGCGCGTGGTCACGGGCGTCGGCGTGCCGCAGATCACCGCGATCATGAACGCGGTCGCTGGTGCGGGTGGTGTTGGTGGGGGGGTTCCTGTTATTGCGGATGGCGGGATCCGCCAGTCGGGCGATGTTGCCAAAGCGCTCGCTGCGGGTGCGCACACGGTGATGATGGGGGGGCTGTTCGCGGGGCTCGATGAAGCGCCTGGCGAGCTGGTGATCTCGCAGGGTAGGCGGTTTAAGACCTATCGCGGGATGGGCTCCGAGGGCGCGATGATGGCGGGGAGCGCCGATCGGTACTCGCAGGGCGACAAGCTCGCTTCCGCTCGGCGTTCGGGGGGCGTGGGGGGGGCGGGGGGGGCTGGCGTGGGGGGGGATCTTTCGACGATCAAGTTCGTGCCCGAGGGAGTGGAGGGGCTCGTGCCGTATCGTGGGGCGCTGAACGAGTTCGTGTACCAGATCGTGGGCGGCGTCCGCGCGACGCTGGGGTACTGCGGGTGCGCGACGATCGAGGAGCTGCGCCGCGACGCGCGGTTCTATCTGACGAGCAGCGCGACGGTGGTGGAAAACCACCCGCACGACATTCGTATT
>JAJDDG010000070.1 GCA_029260435.1 Phycisphaerales bacterium
CGGTTTCGGTGGTCATGGGGGGTAGTCTAGCGAGGGAAAACTACTCCTCCCCGATGTCCTCGTTCCAGAGTTCGGGTTTGTCGGCGATGAACTGTTCCATCATGGCGATGCACTCGGGGTCGTTGAGGATTGTCAGCTCGACGCCCCTCGAGCGGATGTACTCCTCGGGGCCCTGGAAGGTTTTGTTTTCGCCGACGACGACGCGGGGGATGTTGTAGAGCAGGGCGGTGCCCGAGCACATATCGCAGGGCGAAAGGGTGGAGTAGAGGGTGGCACGGCGATAGTCGCTCGGCTTGAGGCGGCCGGCGTTTTCGAGGCAGTCCATCTCGGCGTGGAGCGTGGGGCTTTTTTTCTGCACACGCTGGTTGTGCCCGCGCCCGACGATTTTATTGTCGATCACGAGGACGGAACCGATGGGGATGCCGCCCTCGGCGAGGCCCTTCTTTGCTTCGTCGATCGCTGCAGCCAGGAATGGGTCCATCATGCGGTCTCCGCGGAGTGGTGCGACAGGCATCGGTCGATACGATCGAGCACGGTTTCTTTACCAAGGATCGAGAGGGTGTCGCCCAGCCCGGGTGAGACGGCACAGCCGGTCATCGCGATGCGGAGCGGTTGAGCGAGTTTGCCCATGCCGAGTTCGTTTGCTTCGCAGAAGGCTTTGATGGCTGCTTCGATGGGTTCGGGGGTGAATTCTTCGAGGGAAGCGAGCATCGCGCGGCCCGAGGTGAGTGTTTCCAGCCCACTCGGCTCGCCCTTGAGGAGGAACTTCTTGACGTTCTTCTCGTTGTATTCGATCGCGTCGGTCTCGATGAATACGAACGCGCCGGGCTCGGCGGCGTGTACGAAGGTTTTCGCTCGGGGGTGAACCATGCGGGCGAAGGCGTCGAAGCGGTCGCCCAGCTGAGTGAGAAGGTTCGGGGCGTACTGCTTGCACCACGCGAGATAGCGGGCGGTGAACTCGCTCGGGTCCATCGCGCCGATCGCGTCCTGGTTGAAGGACATGAGTTTATCGCGGTCGAAGCGGGCGTTGGACTTGCCGATGCGCGAGAGCTCGAAGTCTTTGGCGAGAAAATCCATGTCGAACTTTTCGCGGTCGGAGCCGTCGTCTTGCTTGGAGGGGGTCCACCCGAGGAGGGCGATGAAGTTTGTGATGACCTCGGGGAGGTACCCCGCGGCGCGGAAGTCGTCCACCGACACTTCGGGGAGGTCCAACTCCAGCGCCGAGGCGAGCGATTGGAGTTGATCGGTTTCCATCTGGGCTTTTTTGTCACCGAGCCATTTCTCGAAAATTGCGGGGTCGATCGTGCCCTCGGGGGGCGCGACGATCTCATTGTCCTTGCAGAACACGCGGACCGCCTGGTCCTGCTCGCGCTTGGACATCTTGGCGCCCTTGGCGTTGAAGATCAGGGGCATGTGCGCATAGACGGGTATATCGAACCCGAGCGCTTGTTGGAGGGCGATGTGCTTGGGTGTGTTGTTGAGGTGTTCCTGCCCGCGGAGGACGTGGGTCACGCCCATGAGCGCATCGTCCACGACGACGGCGAAGTGGTAGGTCGGCATCCCGTCCGCCTTGCGGATAACGAAGTCGTCGTAGTGGGCGGTGGTGAAGTTGATCTCGCCGAGCACTTCGTCATTGACGGTGATCGGCTCCTCTGGTGTGCGGAGGCGGAGAACATGGCGCTCGCCCGATTCGGCGCGTTTGCGGGCGGCGGCGAAGTCGTAGCCCTCGGGCATGGTGTAGCGGAAGGTTTGTTTGGCGGCTTGGGCCTCGGCGCGCATGGCGTCCAGCTCTTCGGGTGTGTCGAAGGCGGGGTAGGCGAGGCCCGCATCGAGGAGTTGGTTGAAATACTTGTCGTAGATCTCGGCGCGCCGCGACTGGTGGAAGGGGGCGACGTTTCTTTCATCGCCACCGAACCCCGAATAGCCGGTGGGCGGGGGGGGGCCGTCGTCCCAAGTGATCCCCAGCCAGGCGAGGGCTTCGAGGATGGCGGTTTCGGAGGTGGCGGAGGATCGGGCGGTATCGGTGTCCTCGATGCGGATGAGGAATCGCCCGGCGGTTTTGCGGGCGAATGCCCAGCAGAAGAGCGCGGTGCGGGCGCCACCTATGTGGAGCAGCCCGGTGGGCGAGGGGGCGAAACGGGTGACGGATTGGGTTGTGTGGTTGTTCATAAAAAGCGGCAGAGCGGGGTGTCCTGAGGGCTATGTGGTGATCGCGGATTGAGTAGAATATCCGGTTCTGGCAAGCCGCTTTTAGAGAGGAAATGACATGCCGCTGATTGTCACCGGGACTGTTGGGATCGACACCGTGCATACGCCCGACGGGAAGGCCGAGGAGGTGCTGGGCGGGTCGTGCGTATACTTTGCGGCGGCGGCGTCTTTCTTCACGCAGGTGCGGATGGTGGCTGCGGCGGGGGAAGATTTCAACGCTGATTTCCATGAGATCCTCGCCAAGTTCCCGAATGTGTGCACGCAGGGGCTGGAGATCCGCAAGGGGTCCAAGACGTTCCGGTGGGGCGGGAAGTACTTCGACGACTGGAACCAGCGGGAGACGATGTTCACCGAGCTGAACGTGGTGGAGGAGCACCCCCCCACCGCTCCGGAGGCGTACAAGGACTCGAAATTTGTGTTCCTGGCAAACTCGCACCCGAGTGTGCAGCACGAGATGCTCAAGTCGCTGCCCGAGCGGGTGTTCTCGGTAGCGGACACGATGAACCTGTGGATCGATATCGCGCTGCCCGAATTGCGGAAGCTGCTCGAGGATGTGGACGGGCTCGTGTTGAATGATGAGGAAGCGCGGATGCTCACCGGGCGGCGGCACATGGTCGCGGCGGGGCGGCAGATCATCGAGACGATGGGCCCGATGTTTGTCGTGATCAAGAAGGGTGAGCACGGGTGTATTCTGGTGCACGATCAGGGCGTGGCAACGCTGCCTGCGTACCCGACCGAGGCGGTGAAAGACCCGACGGGCGCGGGGGATTCGTTCGCGGGCGGGATGATGGGGTACCTCGCGGCGGCGCACTCGAAGGATATGGCGGTGACGCTCGACTCGATCCAGACGGCGCTCGCGCACGGCACGGTGATCGCGTCTTATGCGGTGGAGTCGTTCTCGCTTGACCGGTTGGCATCGCTCACCAAGGACGACGTGGCGCGGCGCTTCAACGAGTTCGCTGATATGGTGCGGGTCGGTCAGCCAGCGGCGGTGTGACGCGGGGAATGGTTACTTGCGGGCGAGGGCGACCTTGGCGCGGGCACGCGCACGCGCTTCGGTGATGCGGGGCATCTCGCTGGGGTTGGCGGGCTTGCGGGCGATGGCTTCGGCGAGTTCTGCCTTTGCCTCCGCGGCGTCGAGCTGCTCGACCGGGATCGCGCCGGAGGCGAGGATGGTGAGTTCGTTCTCGACGTTCTGGACGAAGCCGCCATCGATAAACCACTGCTTTGATTCACCCTGCGGGAACTCGAGGCGGAGTTGCCCGTAGCCCAGCTTGGCGACGAGGGCACCGGTGCGGTGCATGATGCCTGTCTGCCCGTCGTGGAGCGGGACATTGGCGCGGAGGACCTCGGCGTCCAAGACGCGGTCCTCGGGGGTGATGAGTTTGCAGCGGATTGTGTGTGCCATGGTCGCTCCGTCGGTTCGAATCAGGGCAGAGAGTATAGCGGGTGGGAACTAGGGCTTCGCCCAGTCGAGGCGGGCGGCTTCCATAATCCGTTCGGCGGTTCGGACGGCGGCGAGCCCGGCCCGGGCGTCGATCGGGGGTGTTTTGCCGGCCCGGACAACTCCGAGGAAGGAGGTGACCTCCTGCTCGAGCTGGTCGCCCTCGGCGAGGTCCATGAGCGGTTCGATAGTGATGATGTCCGAGTAGTCCAGATCGGAGAGGTCCTGGCCCTGTCGGAGAGCGTCGCGGACGGCCTCCATCTGCACCTCGTTGGCGGTTTTGCGGATGAGGACGCCCGACTGCTTGGCGTAGTCGATGGAGACGTAGCCGTTTTCGCCGATGATTCGGGTTTTGCGTTCGGTCTTCATCGCGAGGCGCGAGGCGGTGATATTCGCAATGCACTTGCCCTGCGGGGCGTCGAAGGTGAGGCGGGCGTTGCAGACATCCTCGACCTCGGTGAGGACCGCGACACCTGAAGCCTGGATATCCACGGGTTCGATGCCGCCCATGAGCCAGAGGACGACATCCAGGTCATGGATCATCATGTCCATGACAACGGAGACGTCTACCGATCGGAAGGTCATGGGCGAGACGCGGTGGACCTCGATGAAGCGCGGGACGAGCCCGGCGGGTGAGTTTTCATCCACTGCGCCCTCGTGCGCTTTTTGCAGCGCACGGACCGCGGGATTGAACCGCTCGATGTGCCCGACCATCAGCACCGCGCCGGTGCGCTCGGCGAGCGCTGTGAGCTGCTCGGCTTCCGCGACATCCGTCGCGAGGGGTTTCTCGATCAGGCACGCGACGCCCGCTTCGAGCAGGGGAGTGGCGCACTTGAGGTGGTAGATCGTGGGCACCGCGATGGTGACCGCGTCGACACCCGCGGCGAGGAGTTCGGCTTCGGTGGCAAAGTGCGGGCAGTTGTTGTCCGCGGCGACCTGGGCACGGCGCTCCTCATCCATATCGACGACACCGACAAGTTCGACACCATCGAGCTGCGCGTACTTGCGGGCGTGGTGACGCCCCATGCGACCGACGCCGACGACGGCGCACCGGAGGGGGCGCGATATTGGCGTGGGCTTTGAGACGGTGTGGGGATCGACTTCGATCGGTGCGTTTGCTTTGGTTTTCATGGTGGATATCCCCCCCTTGTTGCTGCCCCTATATGGCTCGGGGGGCATAGGAGATCAGATTCGGGGGAGGATTTCCAGTCGGCGGCGGGGGCAGATCAGAAAACAGGACTATCAGGCGTCTGGATCGGGATTTTCGTCCTCTTCGAGGGTGTACGCCTCGGCGTTCTCACGCCCGATAACCTTCTTCTGAGACCGCCCGATCAACTCACGAGCCCGCTGGAGATCCGGATCCTGCTCTGCTTCGCGGGACTTGCGCTCGACCTCGTCGGCGAGGTGCTTGGGCACCGCGGTGGGGAATACTTCCTGCGGGTGCGCGGCGGCCTGCTGGGCGCGTTTGTGGGCACGCTCTGCCATTCGGGCGTCGCGCTGTGATTCTTGATTTGCATTGATAATCGCCCAGTGGGCTGTGGCGGAGAGTTGCAGCGCGCTGACGAAATACACTAGCACCCCGAGCATGAGCAGGACGCCGAAGATCCAGCTGAAGAGCACCATGACAAGTCCGGCGCCCGAACCGATCGCCAGGAGCACCAGCGCCACGGCGATGTACGCGGCACCGATTCCCATGATGCAGACGCTCGCGCGGAGGCGCATCGCCACGCCGTTGTTGTTGGACCAGTTGGCGATGTCCGAGAGGAGCCACGCGGCTGGCGCGATCCCGGCGATCGCGGCGAGCAGGACCAGCGCGGCAACCCATCGGATAGCGTGCCCCGGCGCGTAGATCTCGGCAATCCCGAGCAGCGGCACGAGCACCCAGGCGCACTGCGAACCGACAGCGATCCTGCGGAGTGCTGTCCACTCTGTCCCGAAAAGCTTGATGCTTTTTTGCGGCTTCGCGGCTTTGCGCGGGAGATAGACAATGATGCTCGACGCGGCGTACACCACGCAGAGGAGAATGACTCCCGCCGAGATCACCGCTGGCCATATCCCCTGCGGTGTCTGCTGCAACCAGCCAGAATAATTGGTATGGGTCAGGATGCTGCCGAAAAAGCGAACCGTGTAATCGATCGCGGGGAGTGCGATTGATATACCGAGCATCGTCGCAATTACAAGCCCGGCGGTACCCATCGCAAACAGGGAGAGCGAGAGGCTGCGGAGATGCGCTCTGGACGCATCGGCGATCGAATCGAGCTTAGACAGTTTCCGGCGTTTGCCGGCGATGGGCGGCCCGCATTCCGGGCAGGGCGAACCGGCGACCAGTCCCATGAGGTCGTACCCGCAGTTGGAACAGGTTTGCCCGTCGGTGACCGGGTCCGGGACGGGCTGGTATGCGGGGGATGCTTCGTTCACTTGGGCGGGCTCGCGCGGGGGATCGGGTCGAGTATGCCACATCGTATACGCCCGGGGCGCGGGATCGGGTGCGTGTTTATGAACCGGGGGCGACGGGCTCGAATGCGGGACCGGGCTCGGCTTGCTCCATATCCCGCATGACCGCCCCGACTCTGGATCGCAAGCGGAGCAGGGCGAGTGCCATGCTCAGCGAGGCAAGCAGCGCAACAACCGACGCGGCAACAAGCAGGATATTTGTCAACGTGCCCGTGGGCAGGGATGTCGTGAGCAGCGTGGCGAGCGTCGCGATGAGCAAGGCGAGTGCGCCGATGTCCGACCACGGCGCGTCTTTCGATCCGTCGCAACGCTTGAGGAGCGAACGCGTGCGCCAGGCGGTGAGGCCAACCAGCCAGACCATTCCAGCGCCGATCATGGCGAGCAGCAGTCCGCGCGGTGCAAAGCTAGAAGCCTGGCTCGATATCCGCCCCGCTGTGAGCACGCCGCCCGCGAATGCGACGAGCAGCGCCGCGGGCGTGATCGACTTGCGCACGATGAATAGTCGGCCCGACATCCTGTACGCCGGGTCGCCCGCGAGGAGCAGGCGGAGGGCGCGCGCCAAGACGAACCAGCACAACACTGTTACAGAGAAACCACCGACGATTGTTGCCCTGCTCGCGGTGAGCGGGCGCGTGAAGAAGATCGCAAGCCCGATCACGATCGTTGTTACGGGTAGCAAGATCGCGAGCAGCCCGGTCGCGCGGTGCAGCGCGTAGAGGTACGCGCGCTGGGCGTGAGCGAGGTGGTCGGCGGGTTTGGACGATGGGCCATTGGCTTCGACGCGCTCCCGCTCGGCGCGGATCGGCGACATGATCGGGTCGCCCGGGGGAGGTGATTGTGTCGGGGGATCAGGCATCGGCTATTGGTATCGGCTGAATCGCTCGGCGGGCGCAACCGGATCGGTTAGGCGGGCTGAGAAGCGACGGCATCAACGACGCTCTTAAACATGACGAGCCCCGGCACCGGGCGTGATGTCTGTTCGGGGGAGAGGCGCGTCCAGTACGGGTGGTGCGTCCACTCGATGTAGCGCTCGGGGTGGGGCATGAGCCCGAAGATGCGCCCGCTCGGGTCGCAGATGCCGGCGATCGATCCCTGCGAGCCGCCCGGATTATCGACGTAGCGCACGGCGATCTGTCCGTTTGATTCGAGCTGCGCGATAGTCGCGCTATCGGCGGCAACGAATCGCCCCTCGGCGTTCGCGATGGGCAGCAGCGCCGGATCATCGGAACAGCCCGCGAGGGCTTGCGTCCAGATGCACTTGGAATTGCTTGGGTATTCCACGCGCGGCCATTCGTCGATAAACCGTGCTTCTTTGTTTTGTGTGAGCGAGATGCTCGGCTGGGGCGCGCCGTCTGGATACGCGTCCGGCGCGAAGCCGGGGAGGAGCCCTGCTTGTACGAATACCTGGAAGCCGTTGCAGACGCCGATCATCGGCACACCCCGTTCGGCTGCGGCGCAGAGCGCATCCCACAGCTTTGTGCGCAGCTTCATGGAGAAGACTCTGCCCGCTGCGATGTCGTCACCGTAGGAGAAGCCGCCCGGGAAGGCGAGGATGTCGGCGCGCTCGATACGCGCCGGGTCACTGATGAGCGCATCGAGGTGGATCATCTCGGTGCGCGATCCGGCGAGTTCGAACGCGCGGCGCAGCTCGCCCTCGCAATTCGTGCCCGCGGTGCGGACGATCATAGTGAGCGGTGGATCTTGCATTACCAGTCCAGTGTGCCGAGGAAGGCGCTGCGGAGTTCGGAGACGGAGATATGTGCGTTCTTACCTGTAGCACATGCATCCACATAAAGATTCGCTGTTGGATTCGTCCATCCAACACATGAGCCGAGTTGTGAGAACTCCCCGGCGCGTTCGCGCCTCACCTCGAGTAAGTACCGCCCCGGCGCCTCACCGAAAGCGAACGACAGTTCATCTAAATGTGTCATTACATGCGCACCGATTTGTCTCCCGGTGCCTTCGGCGGCGATGAGCATCTCGGCAAGCGCGGCGAGGTAGCCTCCGTCAGATACGTCATGAGCAGCAAGAACCACCCCCTCATCTATGGCCCGAGCTACTTTCTCTGCAGTGCGTTTGCCGAAAGTTGGATCGAACTCCAATGGTGATGGATGAGATTCGCGAGGGATTCCGTACAACTGCTCAAAGTGAGATCCACGAGCATTCCACAGGCTCGTTGCATACCAGGCATCAGGATTGAATTTCTCATCTCCATCTGGATATGGCTGCACTAGAATCAAAGTACTGTCGTCGCTCTTCAGATCCATCGTCACGCACTTGCTCACATCCGGCACGATGCCGACGCCGGTGATGAGGAGCGTTGGGGGGATCTCGATGAGGGTGCCGTCTTTGGTTCGGAACTGGTTGTTGAGCGAGTCCTTGCCGGAGACGAAAGGCGTGCGGTACGCCTTGGCTGCGTCGTAGCACCCCATGCACGCGCGGACGAGCGAGGCCATGTTGTTCGGATCGTCGCAGCCGGGCCAACAGAAGTTGTCTAGGATCGCGATGCGGTTGGGGTCGGCGCCGACGCACACGAGGTTGCGCACACACTCGTCTATCGCGGCGAGCGCCATCAGGTATGGGTCGCCGCCGTTTGCCGGATCGCCAAGGCTCGTCTGCAAGCCGCACCCGATGGCGAGGCCTTGCTTCGAGGCGGGCACGGGCTGGATGACCGCGGCGTCCCCGGGCCCGATCCCGCCCGGGCCGATGAGGGGTTTGATGACGGTGTTGCCCTGTACTTCGTGGTCGTACTGGCGGACGATCCAGCGTTTGGACGCGATGTTCGGGTGCGCGAGCAGTTCGAGCAGGGCGCGTTTGATATCGATATCGCCGGCTTTTTTGATTTCGACTGTTGGCGGGGTCCACGATGCCACGCGCGTTGGCATAGGGATGCCGTCGTGCAGCAGCGCCATCGGGAGTCGCCCGACTTCGGTGCCCGTGTAGTGCAGGAGGAGTTCTGGGTTGTTCTCGCTATCTGAATTGCCGAAGGTGCCGAGCACGGCGAGTTCGACATGCTCTTCGTCGCAGATCTGTTGGAGTGCAGCGAGGTTTGCATCGGGGACGGCGAGGACCATGCGCTCCTGGCTTTCGGAGATCCAGATCTCGTCGTAGCGCAGCCCGTCGTATTTGAGCGGCGCTTTGTCCAGATGCACGACCGCGCCGACCGTTTCGCCCATCTCCCCCACTGCTGACGAAAATCCACCCGCGCCGCAGTCGGTAATGGCGCTGTACAAGCACCCGGACTCGGGATCTCGTGCGCGGAGGATGGCGTCGAGCGTGCGTTTTTCCTCGATGGCGTTGCCGATCTGCACGGCGTGGGAGAACTCGTCGGCGTGGGTATCGGTCAGCTCGGCTGAGGAGAATGTTGCGCCGTGAATCCCGTCGCGCCCGGTGCGCCCGCCCAGCGCGACGATCAGGTCGCCTGGCTGCGCGTCGCCGTGGGTCTTGTCGTTGGGCAGGATCCCGATACACCCGCAATAGACGAGCGGGTTGGCGATGTAGCGCGGGTCGAAATAGACGGCGCCGTTGAGCGTGGGGATACCCATGCGGTTGGCGTAGTCGCGGACGCCTTCGATGATGCGCTCGAGCGTGCGCTTCGGGTGGATGCACCCGTCGGGGACATCGGCGCGGGGTGTATCGGGCATGGCGACGCAGAAGACATCGGTGTTGGCGATCGGTTTGGCGGCGAGCCCGGTGCCCATGATGTCGCGGATGCATCCGCCGATGCCGGTTGCTGCTCCGCCGTATGGTTCGATCGCGGATGGGTGGTTGTGCGTTTCGACCTTGATGCACACGGCGTTGTGCTCGTCGAAATCGATAATGCCGGCATTGTCTACGAAGACCGAGCGGGTCCAGTCCACGCCCTCGGCGATGAGTTCGTGTGTCGCGGCGGCGACGGTGGACTTGAGCAGGTTGTGGATGACGACAGAGCCGTCTGGGCTGATCTCGACGCCGGGGCGGTCAGACCAGTCGATGGTGTCCCCGCCCGAGGCGGTGTAACGGACGGTGGATTTAAGGGTTTTGTGCACGCAGTGCTCGGACCAGGTCTGCGCAAGAGTTTCGAGTTCGATGTCTGTCGGTTCGCGGTCGAGCGCGCGGTAGTGCGATCGGATCGTCTGCATCTCTTCGAGCGAGAGGAAGAGGTGGTCATCACGGGACATCTTCACCAGCGCGTCGTCGTCGAGATCGCAGATCGCCACGCGGACTACGGACTGGTCCGCTGGCGCGAGGGACGGGAAAGAGTCGGGATGGAGCGGCTCGGCGTGGATCGCGTGCACGGTTGTGTTCGCGAGCGCGCCCGTGGCGATGGAGTGCGCCTGCTCTGCGCTGACACCCGCGAAGTCGTACCGCCACCCGGTGGAGACACGGGGCGGATCTATGCCCACGAGTTCCGCGACGGCGTTCTGCACGGTCTGGGCGACGGGGTCCATCACACCCGGCAGCGGGTGCACTTCGATTGTTTGCGCCCCGTCCGGCGCGGGGTCGATGCCGAGCGAGCAGGTCTCGAGCACCGGATCGGCGAAGAGCGCGTCACGCAGGGTATTGATCTGCGCGGCGTTGAGCTTCGCTTCGATCAGGTAGACGCGCGCGGCGTGGACCGCCTCGGGCTCGATGCCCAGCGCGCGTGCCTGCCTGGTTGTTTTGAGGGCGGTGGGGTCCGATTTCGGATCCTTCGCGCGGACCTCGAAGCGGTGGATCATGCGTCGTCTCCCTTCGCGTCATCGTACCGATTCGTGAGGCGTCGGCGAGTATCCCCAACGGGGCGTGTCGGGGGATGGGGGGGTAGACTTGCGGGCATGAGCGAAGAACCGACGCACGTGGAGCTGTACACCGACGGGGCGTGCTCGGGGAACCCCGGGCCCGGCGGGTGGGCGTACGTCCTCAAGCACCCCGCGAGTGATTCGGAGACGGAGGCGAGTGGCGGCGATGCGGACACGACCAACAACCAGATGGAGCTCCGCGCGGTGATCGAGGGGCTGAGCGTGCTGAGCCGAGCGAGCGTGGTGGATGTGTACTCGGACAGCAAATACGTGCTCAACGGGCTGGGCGAGTGGATAGACAACTGGAAGCAGCGCGGGTGGAAAACCGCTGCGAAGAAGCCCGTAAAAAACCGAGAACTCTGGGAGCAGCTGGACGAGCTGCGCGAGAAACACGACCTGCGATACCACTGGATCAAAGGGCACAGCGAGCACCCCGAGAACGAGCGGTGTGATGCTCTGGCGGTCGCGGCGGTCGAACAGTTCAAATAAATCGATTCACCGGGTCAGGGTGTGATAAGCGGGATCTGTCTCTCCCACGCGGCGCGACCGGTACGTCCGGCGCTGCACAACCGGACCGGCTTGATCCGGAGCCCGGGACGCTCAGATTGAAGCCGATCCTATGGGTGTTATGAAACGGCGCATGTCCACGTTCAAGCTGCTGTTCCTGCTCGGGAGTTTCTGCCTCACGATGTGGCAGCTGCCCCAGATCATCGGCGCGGTCGATGGAGCCAAATCCGGCTCTTTGACCAAAATGCTCCAGCTGATCGGGAGCGGGCCCAGCACCGCGGCTGCCGCGGGGACGGAGCAGGACTCGCAGCGCATCAACGAATTGCTCGGGCAGCTCGGCGTGCCCGAGGTCGGGGCAGGGCAGCAGGCGGAGCAGAGCGATGGCGAGCCGGTGCTGATCACCCCCGGCGACGGTTCGGTGACACCCGAAGAAGCCAGGGCGCGAATCGCGCAGCAGCGTCGAGAAGCGCTGGAACGCGCGGGCAGACCCGTGGAACCAGAGAAAGACGCGGGCTGATCGGTGCCTACACCCGCTCGAAAACGGTGAATGTCATCGCGAACTCGTTGTGTTCGTCCGCCGGATGATGGCGCTGCGAAACCATCCGCCAAGCATCCTCGTCCCATTCCGGGAAACTGGTATCGCCCGCTGGCTCTGCGTGGACATGCGTGATCACCATGCGGTCGGCGATCGGCAGCGCGAGCTTGTAGATCGTGCTGCCACCGAGCATGAAGCATTCGGGCGCGTCGCACAGGGCGATCGCTTCTTCGAGTGAACGTGCCACCTCGACACCCGCTGCGGACCACTCGGGGTTGCGCGTGACGACGATATTCCGCCTGCCCGGCAGGGGTTTGGCGATCGAGTCGAACGTCTTGCGTCCCATGACAACGGTGCCGCCTCTGGTCGTCTCCTTGAAGCACGCCAGATCCGCGGGCAGGTGCCAGGGCAGTTCGCCGTTGTTCCCGATCACGCGGTTGTCCGCGATCGCGGCGACGATCGTGATGCGCGGGCGCTCGCTCATATCGCAACAGGCGCCGGGATATGCGGGTGCGGGTCGTACCCTTCGAGCGCGAAGTGGTCGTACTCGAACGCGAACAGGTCGCGCACGCCCGGATCGATGCGCATCGTGGGCGACTCGCGCGGCTCGCGGTCGAGCTGCGTGCGGGCCTGCTCGAGATGATTGGTGTAGAGGTGCGCATCACCGAGTGTGTGGATGAACTCGCCCGCTTCGAGCCCGCTCGCCTGCGCGATCATCATGGTGAGCAGGGCGTAGCTCGCGATATTGAACGGCACGCCCAGGAACACATCCGCGCTGCGCTGGTAGAGCTGGCAGGAGAGCCTGCCCTGCGCGACGTAGAACTGGAAGAGCAGGTGGCAGGGGGGGAGGGCCATCTGATCCAGCTCGCCGACGTTCCATGCGCTGACGATGATCCGGCGCGAATCGGGATCCTCACGGATCATGCGCATCGCCTCGGTGATCTGGTCGATCGTGCGCCCGTCGCGGGTTGTCCATGATCGCCACTGTTTGCCGTAGACGGGCCCGAGGTCGCCATTGTCGTCCGCCCACTCGTCCCAGATGCGCACAGAGTTGTCGTTGAGGTACTTCGTGTTCGTGTCGCCCCGGAGGAACCAGAGCAGCTCGTGGATAATCGAACGGAGGTGCAGCTTTTTGGTTGTGATGAGCGGGAAGCCCCGGGCGAGATCGAACCGCGTCTGGTGCCCGAAGACCGAGAGGGTGCCTGTGCCTGTGCGGTCGTGCTTCTCGACGCCCTCGCTCAGGATGCGCTCGAGCAGCGCGTGGTACCGGCGGGTGTGCTCGACGCAATGTTTCGCCTCGATGATCGTGCCCGATTCTGCCTGCTCCCTCATCCGAGCAAGGTACGGCGTGCGCACCAGCACGGCGACTATCCACAATCTCGGGAGAGGGTTAGTGGTGCTGGGCGGCTTCGCGGAGGGTCTTGGTGGGCATCGCGAGGGCGAGTAGAGCCGCGAGGAAGAGCAGCGAGCCGAACATCGCGAAGGCGATGTGCACCTTCTGGGGATCGAGCAGCTCGCCGGCGTCTTCGAGCTTGACGTGCCCCAATAGCGCCGAGGCGAACGGGCGGGAGAGCGCGCCGAACATCCACCCGAAGCCCATGAGCAGGCTCGTGACGAGCGCGGTGTGCGAGGGCTGGAGGCGCTGCCCGAGCCCGATGGAGGCGGGGATGCACGAGAAGAAACTCGCCGCCATGACAAATGCCATGGCGTACGTCGGGATCATGCCCCACCACGCGCCGTCGGCTGCGTGGCGTGCCCAGTCGCCGACAAAGCCGGTCGAGGCGAGCACCAGCGCCCCGATCATCGCGGTCGCGACGAACATTCGTTTCTCGTGCCCGTTCTTGAGCAGCCGGCCCACCACCAGCACGGAAACGCCCATGCCGAGTGTCATGGCTGCCGAGATGTTACCGTTGATAATCGTCGCTTGGTCTTCATCGCCCGGGATGATGGTCCGCGCCCAGTAAGCGAAAAGGATGAACATGCCGACGTTCACGAAATACTTGATGCAGTTCTGCGCTGTGAGCAGCGCGATAACCCACCAGTGCGCCCGGCGCTGGGCGGGGGTCATCGCGTCGCGTATCGCGTGATGATCCTCGTGGCGGTGCGGGACGCTCCTCAGTGTGCGGTAGAGGATCCACGCCGCAAAAAGCGTCGGCGGAACAACAATCATCAGAGCCTGCATGCCGAACGCGGCGTTGATCCGCGTGGCATAAATCGGGCCCAGGGTGTGCCCGAGCATGCCCGCGGCGATGAAGATGCTGACCGCGAGCCCGCGCCCGTGGCGGAATGTCCGTCCGCCGAGTTGCCCGGCGACGGATGTCGCGGCGGGGTGGTACGCGCCGGTCGCGATCACACCGAGGATCTGCAACGCGATGAGTTGCCCGAAATCCTGGGCGAAGCCGATCGACCCGATGCACATCGCGCCGATCGCGAGCCCGAGCGGAGCGGCGAGGCGGGTGTCGTGGCGGTCGCCCCACCACGCGAAGAAGGGCTGGAACGCGCCCGCGAAGACGGGCGTCGCCATGAAAATGATGTCGAGCTGGCGCTCGGTCAGCGAAAGATCGCGGCGCAGCACGATAATCAAAGACGTGAAGAACATCGGGAAGATGTCGATCAGCGCGTGCGTCGCAGAGATGTACCAGTACCGCGCTGCGGCGCTGGCTCCGGTGCGCGCGGGCGCTTCGAGCACGCCACCCTCGGACCCGATCGCGACATCGACAGCTGGCACCGGGGACGACGGCGCGGGGATGGTTGGAGGCTGGGTTAACTGGTCGCTCATATGCTCGCTCGGGCAGAATCAGGCGGTGCGCAAGAGAGCAAGGGTAGGCGACCTGCTGGCAGAAATCCTGACGTGTTATCCGAGAACGGGCAGATCGTCGTCCCGCTTCACCCATGACGACATCACGAGGAACACCCCGAGTGTCAGCGCCAGGGCGCTCGCCCCGGCGACGGGCCACGTCCAACCCATCGAGCTGATGCCGTAGTCCACGACCTTTGTCCGGGGATGCTGGAGTTTGGGAGTGACCAGGAGCATCGCCTGGTACTGCCAGAATCGGTCTTCGAGGAGCACCCGAAGGCGGGCGACAGCCTGCTCCCCGGTGCTGGTGCCCGCGAGCACGGCATCCACCTGCGACCAGAGATCGGCGTCGTTGGGGCGCACGCCGTGGGCCTTGCGGACCTTGGCGAGATCCCCCGCGATGCGATCGGGCCCGCCCTTGAGCGCCGAGCCGTGCTCGAAATCGAGCGAGAGGAACAGCGCCTCGGTGAGATCCTGCATCTCGCCGTAGTTCCGTTTGATGACTCGGCTTGCCGGGTGCCCATGGGCGTCGGTCGAGAGCACGAGGAACCGGTAGTGCCACGCCTTGCGCCGAACCTTGCCCCACGTCTCGGGATCGAACCCTTCGGGCAACTGGCGCACCGCGATGAGCAGCTCCGGTGCGATCTCGCCCGAACCAAGCATCTCCATCAGACGCGGCTGCCCCCCCACTTCACCCGAAGGCGGCACCGCCATCGGCACGACCTTCACCCAATCGCCGTAGCGGAGCAGCCCAGGCAAACGCTCGTCCTCGGCCTGCTGGATCTCGACCTCGTGCTCGATGCCCTTCCACGACACTCCGAGGCGGGTGAACGGGTGCGCTTCGCCACTGCCTTGCGCCACCTCCAGTGTTTCGATGGTGACATCATCGCCGAGCAGTTCGAACGACATGCGGTCGGTCGCTTCACCAAACCAGACCATCGGCACGGCCCGGTTCTCCAGGCGGGTGAGCATCTCGGGCATCGAGATACCCAACCCGACAAGAGCCGCTGCGCCAAGCAGGAGCCCGATGTATCGAGTGGTTCTGGAGGTCATGGCGTACCGGTGCGGGTTAGTGATCGGGGTCGTGCGATTCGTCCGCCTGCGCGTCTTCTTCTGTGGTGTGTTCGTCTGTCGCGGGTGCGTCGTGGTTGCCGTCATCGGCGTGCCCCGCCTCGCCCGCGTTGCGCACGATCTCCCTCGTGCCGCCCGCGACGATCTCGCCCGACTGGATCCGATCCACCGAGTCGCGTGCGCCCATATCGAGCAGGACGATCCCGATGAACAACGCCACGAAGAACAACGTGGAGATGAGCACGACGGTGTTCATCTTGTCGTCCCACACCAGGTGCATGAAGAACCCCGCGACGAGCAGCCCTTTGATGCACGCGATGAACATCGCGAGGATCAGGTTGCCGTGCCCGGGGATGTCGACGAATTTCGCCGTGAGGACCGTGGTCACGGTCAGCACGAGAAGAGTGACAAAGACGATGAGCATCGGCCAGAACGGCGTGACATGAACATGCCCGTGCCCGTGATCGTCTTGTGTGTGTTCGAGTTGCATGGTCGCGTTCTCGGGTGGGTGTGTGTTCGGTGTGGTTGCGGAGAGCGTTGTATGTGCGGGATAGGGGTCAGGCGAGGTAGAGCAGCGGGAAGAGGAAGATCCAGATGACATCCACGAGATGCCAGTAGAGCCCGACGTTCTCGAGCGCGGTGTAGTGGTTGGGTCCGAAGTGGCGTTTTCTGGCGCGGAGCATGATCCAGGCGAAGACAAACATCCCCACGAGGACGTGGAAACCGTGTGTGGCAGTGGCGATCCAGTAGACCGAGAGGAAGATATGGTCGTGCGCCCCGGCGATGTAATCGCCGTGCGGAACATAGTGGAATAAAGCTCCCGGTTTTTCGCCCAAACGCAGCTTCGGGAGATACTCAAGCCAGACCTTCAGGATCAGGAAGGTCGCGGCGCAGAGCTGCGTGATCCACAGGTTGAACATCAGCAGCCCCTGTCGGTTCTGCTGAGCGCACCGGATCGCCATGACAACGGTGAACGACGAGAGCAGCAGCACGATCGTGTTGAACCCGCCGATCCGCCAATCCAAATAGTGGTCGGACGCGGCGACCCAGTTGCCCTCGTACATCATGCGGAAGGCGGCGTATGC
This sequence comes from Phycisphaerales bacterium, assembly GCA_029260435.1. Lineage (GTDB taxonomy): Bacteria > Planctomycetota > Phycisphaerae > Phycisphaerales > UBA1924 > OFTM74. The sequence continues at coordinate 16,862 of JAJDDG010000070.1, forward strand.
GCAGAAGAAGCCTGAGAACATCAGCACTTCCGTAGCGAGGAAGAGCCACATGCCGAGCTTCGCCGCGGAGGCCTCGTCATCCGCGGTGCGCCAGTGGTGCCCGTGGACGTATGCCTCGTGCGGGTCGAGCTTCGCGGGTGTGTTGTCTGGGATAGTGGTCATCGCGTGGTCCGTGTGTGGTGCGCCGAGTGTGAAAGATCAGTGGGCGTCGCCGAGTTCGTCCTTGGAGGGCACCGGGTATTCGTTGGGGTCGCAGTGCGGTGGTGTGGTGGTGTGGTAGTCGTAGGGCCCGTGGACGATCACCGGCTCGTGCGGGAAGTTGTGTTCAACGGGCGGGGAGTCCGCCTCCCACTCGAAGGTGAGCCCGCCCCACGGGTTGCGGGGCGCCTTGGAATCGCCCATAAGCGAGGCGATAAAGACGAACAGGTGTACGAAGAGCCCGATCCCGAGGATCAGCGAGCCGACCGTCGAGAGCTGGTGCAGGAAGGTGAACTCATCGATGTAGGTCGCGTAGCGCCGGGGCATACCCTGGGTGCCGAGGAAGAACTGCGTCATGAATGTCAGGTTGAACCCGATGAATACGAGCACGCACCCGAGCATTGCGCCCGCCTCGTTGTACATCTTGCCGAACATCTTGGGCCACCAGTGGTGCAGCCCGCCGATGAACATCAACACCGTCCCGCCCATCATCACATAGTGGAAGTGGGCGACGACGAAGTAGGTGTCATGCAGCATGATGTCCGTCGCGAGCGTCGCGAGGGGGGGCCCGGTGAGCCCGCCGATCGTGAAGCAGAACAGGAACGACATCGCGTAGAGCATCGGCGTGTTGAGCGAGATGCTCGACTTGTACATCGTGGCGATCCAGTTGAAGACCTTGATCGCGGTCGGCACCGCCACGAGGAATGTCAGCGCGCTGAACACCGCGTTGGCGGCGGGCGTCTCGGAGGTGAACAGGTGGTGCCCCCAGACGAGGAAGCTGATCGCCGCGATCGCGATAGAGGAAAAGGCGATCGCCCGGTACCCGAAGATCTTCTTGTGGCAATGCACGGAGATGACCTCCGAGGCGATCCCGAAGCCCGGCAGGATCATGATGTACACCGCCGGGTGCGAGTAGAACCAGAAGAAATGCTGGAATAGCACGGGGTCGCCGCCCAGCGCCGGATCGAAGATCCCGATGTGGAACATCCGCTCGAACGCCAGCATCATCAGCGTGATCGCGAGCACGGGGGTCGCCAGCACCTGGATAATCGCCGTGGCGTAGATCGCCCAGACGAACAGCGGCATATCGAACCACCCCATGCCCGGCACACGCAGCTTGTGCACTGTCGCGATGAAGTTCATCCCCGTCAGGATCGAGGAGAACCCGAGGATAAACGCCCCGAGCACCATCGCCGTCACGCCGCCCCACGAGGTCGTTGTCGAGTAGGGCGTGTAGAAGGTCCACCCGGTCTCGACGCCGCCCATCAGCAACGCCGACACCGCGAATGTTCCGCCGAACAGGTAGATGTACCAGCTGAACAGGTTCAGCTTCGGGAAAGCGACGTCCTTCGCGCCGAGCATGATCGGCAGGAAGATGTTGCCCAACGCCGCCGGGATCGACGGGATGATGAACAGGAACACCATGACGGTGCCGTGCAGTGAGAAGGCGCGGTTGTAGATATTGTTGGGGGTGACGTTGTCACCCAGGAACCCGAAGAACAGATCCTTGGTCAGCAGTTGCCCCGTCACCAAACCCGTCTTGGGATCGGTCATCGTGGGTGACCAGAGTTCCAGTCGCACAGCCATCGCCGCGAGCCCGCCGAGCAGGAACGCGCTCAACACAGCCACGAGATACATCACCCCGATCTTCTTGTGATCGACGGTGAAGGCCCACGACCAGACGGTCTGCCAGAACCCGTCCTTCGGTGCCAGATAGCTCACATCGTGATGACCGCTCATATCACTGCTCTCCTCGGGCATCGCCCGATGGCATCTCGTCTTGATTCTTTACTCGCCGCCGCCCGCCGCAGCCGCGGCTTTCTTCGCCGCGATCTCCGCGTCGGACTCTTCTTGTGCCTTCTGCTGGTCATCCTTGCTGGATGACAGCGTCTTGAGGAACACGCTGATCGCCCGGATCTCACGATCCGTCAGCCGCCCCTGGTATGAAACCATCTGGTTCGGGAACCCGTCCACTATGTGTGCGGCGGGTTCCAGGATGGACTGGCGCACATAATTAATGTCCATCTCGGCGCTGGTGCCGTCGTCAAACGTGCGCTGGGTGCCCCACGAGCCCTTCCATGTCGGGCCGGTCTTCGCCGAGCCGTCCACTGAGTGGCACGCGTTGCAACCCTTGGTCGCGTACAGCATCTCGCCTAATGTTTTCAGATCGATGTCGTCGGTGCTCGCCTGGGCGGCCTTCCACATCTCGTAATCGGTCGGCGAGAGCAGCACGATCCGCGCCCACATCTGCGAGTGCTGATCGCCGCAGTACTCCGTGCACGTCAGGTAGTGCCCGGGGTTCGCCGGATCGATGGGTTCGAGCTTGATGTACTTGCCGTTCGCGTCGGCGAGCACGCGGTGCGTCAGCTCCTGCGGCTCGACCCACATGACCGTGTACCGGTTGGGAAACACATCGCGTTTGATGCGGAACGCCGAGAAGAACATCGAGTGGATCACGTCCGTCGAGCTCATGATGAACTTCACCGGGCGCCCGACGGGCAGTGCGAACACCGGGGCTGTCGCGTCCGCGATCACTTCGGTTTCGAGAGTAGTCGCGCCGTTGGGGTAGACCCATTCCCACGCCCACTGGCTCGCGGTCACCTGGATCTCCTCGGAGTCGATCGGGGCGACGAGCTGCCTGGCGTACTCCTTGAACCCCCAGACGAACATCACCCCGAGCAGAATCGTCGGGATAACAGTCCACGCGATCTCAAGCTTGGTGTTGTGCGAGTTGGAGACCGGGGCGTGCGTCCCGGCTTTGCGCCGGTACTGAAACGCCCAGAGCACCATCAGGAACATCAGCAGCGCGAAGAACGCCACCGACACCCAGAAGATGTAGAAGAACACCGCGTCCGTGCCGGCCGCGAAGTTCGACTGCCCTGTTTTACCGCCCCACCACAGCTCGTCCCACCACGAGGCGAGGAAGAGCTGCGACGCGCCGAGCGATTTGGCGGTTGCGCCGGCGAGGAATGTGTCTGAAAGGTTTGCGAGCATGTCGATCGGTCCTTCCGGCGTCATCGCCGGCAGGTAAATGATTCCGCTGGGCAGATCACCCAGCTCCCTTCGTTGCGAGTGTTGATTCGGTCTGCAGATCCATCGCGCGTCTGCGGGCGGCGCCGCGCCACACCATGAGCGAGACGAATGATCCCAGCGCGAGCATCGTCACCAGCCCGCCCGTCCGCATGAGCCCCATCGCAAAGACGTAGTGCCCCTTGTCCGGGTCGTAGACAAAGCAGAAGTGCTGCACGCGGTCGAAGATGCTGCCCTGTTTGCCCTGCGAGGCTTCGAGCAGCGCGAGCTTCACATCCCGCGGGGCGTACTCGATGTTCTCCAGGTAGTTGTGCACCTGCCCGTCCGGGGTGAGAAAAATCAACGCCGCCGGGTGCGAGAACTCCCCCGACTCCGCCAGGTAGCGGTAGCTGAAGCCAACCGCGTCCGAGATGGCGCGGGCGGTCGAGGCGTCGGCGGTATGGAAGGTCCACGCGTCCTCGGTGATGTCCTCGCGGTCGTACCCTGCGAGGTACATCTGCTGACGCTGGCGGGCCATCTCGGTAGTGTTTGTGTGGTCGAACGAGATCGTGACCACGCGGAATTCATCGCCCGCGGTCCACTTCACCCCGTTCAGCGCGTCCTGCAAAGCGTTGAGCACGAGCGTACACAGCATCGGGCAGTCGTAGTACGCCATCACGAGCAGCACCGGACGCTCGCCGTCGAAGAACTCGCTCACCTCGACCGAATCCCCACCGGAGTCTGTCACAACGAGCCCGGCGGGCAGCGTCTCGCCACGCCGCTCCACGATCCCCACACCCTGCAGCTGCTCCATGCTCTCGCTCTTCTTGATGAGCTGCGCCCGGGCGGGAGCGCACGCCAGCGCGCAGACCCCGACCGCAAGAGCGGCGAGCCCGAGAGCGCGGAGACGGGATGGTGCGGCTTGGTGGCGCATCAGTTGTTCGCGTACTCCTCGATCACTTTTTCCTTGGCAACATCCAGCGGCAGACGGACGACGCCCGAGCCCTGATCCACCCAACCGGCTGTCAGCATCTCGCTCTGCCAGTTCGCCAGGGCCTCCTGCGCCGGCGCGGCGATCGCGTCCGTCCGCGCCTCGAGACGCTCGGCCTTGAACTCGTAGACCGCCGGGTCGAAGAACATCTTGAGCACCACGATGATCGTCACCCCGACGGTCACCAGCGTCCCGAGCAGCACAAGCATGATGTTCATCGGGTTGATTTTCCCGTGCATCTCTTGCGGCTTGGGCTCGCTCGCGTCGTGCTTGAACCAGTTGTCGTGTACGTGTTCGTTCATTGTCTCTTGCTCCGCGGGTGACAGAGATGCACCGGACGGGTGGGGGGCATTCCGATCGGTCTAAATATAGTTCTTGTGGTGCAGGGCCTCGGGCAGGCGGGGGTCATTCTTTGCGAGCAACGCGCCCGAAACCACCTTCGTGATCAGTAAACCGATTAACAACAGCACCGGGCCACCGATCCCCACCGCGTCGATCCACGACGGATCGATCGAGGCGTGCTGCGCCGTACCCGTGCTCATCATCGCCTCCGGGCGGACCATCCAATACATGTCGATCACGTGGCAACCGAGCAGCCACACACACCCGATACCGACCACCAGCCCGTTGCGCCGCGCGGGGCGGGCCATGAGCCAGACGAACGGCACGACGAAGTGGCAGATCGGGAGCACCCAGGAGAGCGTCTCCCAGATGGTGTCGGGGCTTTTCCGCCGCATGAAGTACGCCGTCTCCTCGGGGATATTCGCGTACCAGATCAGGAAGTACTGCGAGAACGAGATGTACGCCCAGAAGACGGTAAACCCGAAGATCAGCTTGCCCAGATCGTGCAGGTGCTCGTTGGTGAACGCCACGTGCATCCGACCGAAGTACCGGATTACCAGCAGCACGAGTGTCACCCCGGCGAACCCGGCAACCATGTTCCCCGCGAAGAACCACACGGGCATCATCGTCGAGAACCAGTGGTGGTCCAGGCTCATGATCCAGTCGAACGAGGCGAAGGCCGTCGTGAGCGCGAACAGCACCAGCCCAACAGAACTGAGCCGGCGCGCATGCACGGTGTGCCACTTGTTGTTGTCCGTGTCCTGCCTCGTCGAGAACCCCCACAGCCCCAGCGCCAGCAGGAGCCAGACCCCGAAGTAGAACGCCGAACGGATGTAGAAGAACGTCGTGTTCAGGTACGGCGCTTTCTTCGCGTAGATGAGATCACCATCAACGTACGCCGATTCCATCCACTTCCAGAGATAGATGTCGCCGTGCTTGCCGGACAAGATCCACCACAGCACGATCTCGCCGACGAACAGCACCGCCGGCAGCCACAGCAGGAACATCGCGTTCTCGAACTGGCGCTTGACCGTCGCCGTCCAGCCGGCGTTGGTCACGTTCAGGATCATCACGATCGCCATCGAGCCCAGCGGCACGCCGAGCGTCACCAGGAAACCGACGTGGTAGGCGTGCAGCGCGACCTTCGCCGCCGCAGCATCGCCGGTCAGCCCGCCGATGAGCGTCAGCCCGATCGCGACAGCACCCAGCGCCATCATCAGGATGGAGACGCCCCGACCCGCGCCCTTGCCAAACGTGATGTTCTCGTCGGACAGAACCTTGTCCAGTGGGATCCCTGCAGCACTCACGAGGACACCTCCTCGGTGTTGTTCGCTTCGTTCGGAGCCGCGGAAACGGGCGTGCCCGACTCCTGCTCCAGCCGGCGCTGCTCACCCGGCGGCAGATCATGGAGTGCGCCGGAGCGCATCGCCTGCAGCGTGCGGATGTACGCGACGATCGCCCAGGTCTCTTCAACGGAAATCTTCGTGGCGTACCCGCGCATCTTGAACTCGTACGCCTTGCCCCCGCCCGGGTTGGGCACGCCGTTCCGCGCCGTGTGGAACAAGAACCCGTCGGTCCCCTTCTCGCCGCCTGCCATGTATTGCGGTTGGTGGTACGTGGGGATCGGTGTGCTCCACCGTTCCGCGACCATCCCGTTGCCCTCGCCGAGCCCGCCGTGGCAGACGCGGCAGTAAATATTGAACTGCGCCTCGCCGAGGTCCAGCAGTTCGAGAGTCACGGGCACCGGGATCTTCTCGACGAACGACCCGTCCGCGTTCTTACCCCTGTAGTACGCATCATCCTCTCGGAGGTAGTCCGCCCGGTCGGAAAAATCGACGCCCATGACCGTCGCCGCGTAGGGCTCGTTCCCGAATGGAACTGTCCCCGCGACCGGCTCGCGCATCGTGCGCCCGTATGATTCGCCCGTCTCGTGATCAACGTACTCGGTGAAGAACCGGGACGTCCCCTGCGGCTCGTACCGCAGCTGGTCGTCAAGGTCCGGCAGGAACTGGCGCGGCGGGTTGTCCGAGCGGTCGCCGCGACACCCCACTAGCGCAGTTGAAGCGGCGAGCAGCGCGAGGGCGAACAGTCTCATCGGTGTGATCTGCGTCATCGGATCAGGCCTCCACCACCTCGACGTGTGCCGCGCCGGTGCTCTCGAGCAGCTGGCGCGTCTTCGCGTCGTTGAACTTGGGATCCTTCGCTTCGATCGAGATAAAGAACTTGTCGTCGCCCACACGCAGGTACCGCTCCTTCTTCATCAACGGGTGGTACCACATCGGCAGACGGTTGATCATCAGCATCCCGAATATCGCACCGAACGAACTGATCAACACGCCCAACTCGAACGTCACCGGCAGGAACTGTTCCCATGCCAGCAGCGGCTTGCTCGCCACGTTCACCCGGTATCCGGAGAGCCACCCGATATCGAGCGTGCCCCCGCCCGCCGTCCACATCTGCATGAACAGCGCCAGCGCGACGCCCACGGCAGCCCCTGTGCCCATGATCCAGGCGACCTTGCTCTGCTTGAGCCCCATCGCCTCGTCCAGGTTGTGGATCGGGAACGGACACCCGACGTCCCACATGGTGTACCCCGCGTCGCGGAATTGTTCCGCCGCACGGTACACGCTCGTGACGTCCGAGTACTCGCCCATGAGCCCGTAGGGTTCTTGTTGTTGCACGCTTTGCTCGGACATATCAGTGCTCCTCCCCGTGCAGGTGGGCGTGCGCCTGCGGCAACACGTTCTTGACCTCGGAGATTGCCAGCATCGGCAGGAACCGGCAGAACAACAGGAACAACGATAGGAAGATCCCGAGCGAACCCACGAATGTCATTACATCAACAAATGTCGGGGAGAAGTACCCCCAGCTGCCCGGCAAGAAGTCAGAGCTCAGCGTCGTGACAATCACGAACCGCTCGAACCACATCCCGATATTCACAAGGATCGAGATCATGAAGATGAACGCGATATTCGTCCTGCACCACCTGAACCAGAACACTTGCGGTGTGAGCACGTTGCACGTGAACATTATCCAGTACGCCCACCAGTACGGCCCGAAAGCACGCATCATGAACGTCTGGCTCTCGATCTCGTTCGCCCCGTACCACGCGATGAAGAACTCCATGATGTACGCGAAGCCCACCATCGAGCCGGTCAGCGTGATGATCTTGCACATATTCTCGATCGTCTTCGCGGTCACGAAATCCTTCATCCCCGGGTACAAAGACCGCGCGGGGATCAACAGCGTCAGCACCATCGCGAACCCAGAGAAGATCGCACCCGCGACGAAGTACGGCGGGAAGATCGTCGTGTGCCACCCCGGCACATTGGATACCGCGAAGTCGAAGGACACCACCGAGTGCACCGAGAGCACCAGCGGCGTGCACACACCCGCGAGCAGGATGTACGCCTTCTCATAGTTATTCCAGTGGCGGAAGCTGAACCGCCACCCCAACGCGAGCACGCCATACACCCACGACGCGATCTGGTTCGCGGGGATGGTGAATGTCATGTTCTTGATGAACCCGGGCAGCGGGTGCGGCACCCACACCGGGCCGAACGTCACCGATTGCTTGCGCCGCAGCATCGCGCGGTCGCGCAGCGTCGCGATATCGGGGATCATGCCCATGTACCAGAACAGCAGCGAGACCGTGAAGTAAGTCCCCACCGCGAACACGTCCCACAGCAGGGGCGAGCGGAAGTTGGGCCAGATGTAGTTCGAGTTCGGGATCGGGAAGAGCATCCACGCCATCCACACCCGACCGACGTGGATCCCCGGAAACATGCCCGCGCAGATCACCGCGAAAATCGTCATCGCCTCGGCGAAGCGGTTGATGCTCGTGCGCCACTGCTGCTTGAACAGACAGAGGATCGCCGAGATCAGCGTGCCGGCGTGCCCGATACCGACCCACCACACAAAGTTCACGATCGCCCAGCCCCACGACACCGGGTTCTGCAATCCCCACACACCGACGCCCGTGATGATCAGATACAGAATCATCACCGTGCCGATGCCCGCCACACCCGCGCTCGACATGAACGCAAGCGGCCACCATTTGGGTGTCTTGTTCTCGATCCACCCGCAGATGGTCTCGGTCACAGAATGGAAATCCCGATCGCCCAACACAAGCGGCGGACGGACCGCGGGGTCGTTCACCATCGAACCATCGATGGTGTCCGCCGGCGCAGAGCCGGGACCGGTGAGCCCGAGTGCGGTGGCCTGATCCGGTTCGAGAGTCGTCATACCATCGCTCCGGAGTTCATCAGAACGGGCAGGCTCATGATGCGCCCGTTCGCGTGTTCATCGTGTCCATCCCCGCCGCCTGCATCGTGCCCGCCGCCGTGGTCCCCGTGACCACCGCCATGACCATGATGGAACGGATCCTTCCAGCCCTCTCGCCGGCGATCATCCACCAGTTGCTCGTTGGGGTTCCGCAAACGGATCATGAACGTCGTCCGCGGGCGCGTGTTCTGGAACGAGAGCAGGGCGTACGAGCGTCCGTCGTTGCGGGCCTGCTTCACGAGCGAGCCCGCGCCGTTGTGCGCGTCGTTGTCGTAGATATCGCCGAAGACAATCGCGTCCGTCGGGCAAGACTGCTGGCACGCCGTCTGGAAGTACCCGTCCGCCACATGATCCAGGTCGTGCAGCTTCGTCTCGACGCTCGCAAGGTTCACACGCTGGATGCAGTACGTGCACTTCTCCATCACGCCGCGTGAACGAACCGTCACGTGCGGGTTCCGCTGCATCCACTCCACCTCGGGGCGTGCCTCGCGGAAACGAGGCGGGATGAGGTTCATGTTCGACGGCTCGGGCGCGTCGCTCAGCCCCTCGGCCAGCTGCCCGTACCCGCCGGTGAATGATTTGGTCCCGTAATCGAAGTAATTGAAACGCCGCACTTTGTACGGGCAGTTGTTCGAGCAGTACCGCGTGCCGATGCACCGGTTGTACGCCATGTCGTTCGTACCGCGCTTCGAGTGCGTCGTCGCGTTGACCGGGCAGACCACCTCGCAGGGCGCCGTCTCGCAGTGCATACACGCGATCGGCTCCACAACCATCTCCGGGTTGGGATCGTCCGCGGGCTCCACGCCGTACGCGTCGTCCTCCGTCGTGGAAACGTAGTACCGGTCCACGCGGATCCAGTGCATCTCGCGTCCCTTGGCGACTTCCATCTTCCCGATCACCGGGATGTTGTTCTCCGCCTGGCACGCCAGCGTGCATCCGCCGCACCCGGTGCACTTGGTCAGATCGATCGACATCCCCCACTGCTGGATGCGCTTGCCGTACTTGTTCTTTGCCGCGAGCACGTTCCCGTTCGCGTCGCGCTTCGGGTCGCCATTCTCGTCGAGCTCCGTGTACGCGTGGTCGTTCTGATGTTCTTTCTGATAAACCGACTCGTTCGCCGGCGTGTGCGACTCGGTGCCCAGACGCCCCGCAAAGTTCAGGTTCCGCGAACGGTCGTACGGATCCATCTGCACGTCGTGATTGTGCGTGAGATCCTCGTCCCCGAACTTCTGCCACGCCGGGAGGTCGATCTCGCGGACCGCGCCGCGCCCCTCCATCGCCCAGTGGTCCTGCGTGTTCGCGATCAGGTAGGGCGACTCGCCCTTCGCCCTGGCAACGCTCGCCCCCGCGACGCGCATCCCGCCGCTCGAACGCACAGCGTTCACGCTCATCCCAACGCCCGTCCCGATCCGACCGCACACCGTGCGCCCGTACCCCATCGTCAGCACGATCGTGTCGTCGGCGAGCCCGGGCTGCACCCAAACCGCCACCCGCGCCTTCGCACCGTCGATCGTCACGTCGATGATCTGCGCGTGGTTGTACTGCGCCGCCTTCGGATGGCGATCCCTCGTGATACCCAAACGATCCGCGGTTGCGGGAGAAATCAGCGCCGGCGCATCCCACGCGATCTTCGTCACCGGATGTGGCAGTTCCTGCAGCCACCCATTGTTCGCAAAACGACCATCGCCAACCTTCGGGCACGCGATGAACACCGCCTCTAGATCGCCCCCGATCGGTTTGATGTTCTCAACCGCCGCACCGACCCGCGACCACTGCACACCCGGCGTCAGCGTTTTGCTCGCCGAGCCGTACCCGATCCCGTCGTGCAGCGTGCGCCGCCACGCCTTCTCCATCACGGCGCCTTTCACATTCGCGAAGGGGCCGAATGTCTGGCGCACGATCTCGTACCCGTCCGCCACTCCGTCGCCCGAGAGCATCCCGAGCAGCTCGATGTCCGACAGTGTGTCGTACAGCGGCGCGATCATCGGCTGGATCACCGTGTACATGCCGTCGCTCGATCGGACATCCCCCCAGCTCTCCAGATCGTGCGAGCGCGAGACGCGGTGCTTGCTCGCCGCCGCTGTCTCGTTCAAATCTCCCAGGTACAGCGTGTGCCCGACGCTCGCGTACTTCTCGGCGAAGCCGAGATCCGCCGGCGCGTCGTAGCAAGGGTTGCACCCGATCGTCACGAGCGTGCTCACGTCGCCCCGCTCGATCCTGCCCGCGAGCAGCGTGATCGCCTTGGTGCTCGACGCGGAAACATGAGAGGGGATCGCCGTGTACTTGAACACCGGGCCGATGTTGCCAAGAGCCGCGTTCACCGCGTGCATGATCGCGTGCACCGCCGCCGGCATGCTCGCCCCGACCAGCACCGCACCCGCACCACGATTGGCAACCAGCTCCGCCGCAACCGCGTCCGCGATCTTCGCGTGCTGCTCGTCGAGCGCCGCGAGCGTCGTCGCACGGGCAACCGCGCCGCTGACAGCACCGACACCCTGCACGTCCTCGATCTCACGCAGCACCGCGCGAGCAACATGCACCGCGAACGCCTGCAACTGCGACGGCTTCACGCGCACCCGGTGGTCCGCCTGCCCGCCCGTGATCGTCATCTCCGATTCAGCGACATACAACCGGCTCATCGACGAGCCGCCCGCCTCGTGCCCACGCCGTGATCCAGCGACGTACCGCCCGGCGGCATACCCGCGGTTCATCGCGAGCGAGTTGTCCTCGCCGCCGAGGAAGTCAGACCCGATCGAGAGGATCACCCTCGCCTGTTCGAGCGATACATGCTGCGAATATTCGTTCCCAAACGCGACCAGCGTGCCCTCGATCGCGTTCTCGTTCTGCCCCGAGTCGTAGGAGTACCACTTCGCATCGGGCCAGCGCCTGCCGAGCCGCGTCACCATCGCCATGCGCGACGGGCTCGAAGATTTCTCGACAAGGAACGCGAGCCCCGCGCCCCGGGTATTGTCGAACGAAGCCATGTGCCCGTCCGCGAACCCCGCGACATCTTTCTTGCCCCACACATCCAGATCGTGGTCGTTCTTCCATACCGCCGGATCGCGATCCGGATCGTAGAGCGACAGGATCGATGCCTGCGCCTGGTTGGAACTCTTGCCCCGCGTCGCCGGGTGCAGCGGGTTGCCCTCAAGCTTCGTCGGGCGGCCCTCGAATGTTTCCGCGAGCACGCCCTCCACATTGCCGCTCGCGAGACGAACCGCCGTCGCGTAGTACAGCGGCTTGCCAATGGTCACGTCTTCCGGCTGCTCGTTGTACGTCAGGATCTTGTGGTCCGGTCGTCTGCACCCCGGCAGCGTCGCCGCGCCAGCGAGCGCAACGGACGCGCCCATGATCTTCAGGAAGTGACGACGCGAGCCATCGAGCAGCTCGCTCGCGTGCTCCGGGAACTCGCGGTGCAGAAAATCCCGGAACTCACCGGTCTCTGCCATCTCGTCGAGACTCCGCCAGTACGTGCGCCCATTGCCGCGCACGCCACCTGCCGTCGTCTGCCCGTTGTTTGTGCCCGATGGGGCATGGTGGAGTGTGCTCATCGCTTGCTCGACCGCTTTCTTCACTTGCTCGTCTGTCCGACGCCCGGCACCCATCCCTCGATCATCCAGCCCATCACATCAAATCAGTTGTGGCACGCCCCGCAGCTCTCCGGCGGGAAAATATTCCGCTCGTTCGCGAGTGCCTTGCCACGCTCACGCTGCTCCGCCATCGACAGCAGCTCCGCCGCCCGCGCCAGATCCGTCACCTCGCAGAACCCCGCCGAATCACGCATCGAATCCCGGTTCTCGAGCAGGTGCGGCTCGGGGTCGCGGTGACAATCAAGACACCACCCCATCGCCAGACTCTTCTCCTGGCGGACCACCGCGAACTGATCCACGCGACCGTGACACGAATAACAACTCACACCAACGCGAACATGCGCCGCGTGGTTGAACTGCACATACCCCGGCAGCTTGTGAACCCGGCGCCACTGCACAGGCTCGCCCGTCGCAAACGCGGTGCGCACCTGCAACAGGTTCGGATCAATCTTGTGCGCCTGCCACAGGTCGCTGTTCAGCATCGCGACATCACCCTCACCCGTGTGGCAATTCATGCACGTCGCGGTAGCAGGGATGTTCGCCTCGCTGGATTCTTCAACACCCGTGTGGCAATACCGACAGTCCATCCCGAGCTTGCCCACGTGCGTCTGATGCGAGTACTCGACCGGCTGGATGGGCTCGTACCCCACCTCCCAATAAGAAGGCGTGAACCAATACCACACACTGCCCGCAGCAATCGCCGCCCCACCAAGAGAGCCGACCGCGAGAATCGTGGGCACCGAATTCGTCCATCGGGGAAAGATCGCCGACACGCCTACCTCCTCATCAGGCACAGCCCCCCGCGCCGGCGACATCTGCCGATCCACACGAGGGCTCCGAGTGCCCCGGAGCAACCACACACCACGCCGAAATCCGCGCGAAACCACGCCCGCGCGGCGCTCCCGCGTTGCTGCGAGGCAGTAGTAAAACGAGATCTACCGGAAACTGTCAACCCACCACCCTCTTATCCAGATCTGCACACCACACCGCCATACGTCGCCCCATACATATCCCGAACCACAACATCGAATGCGAACAGATCCTCCAGCACATATCGCCAGATGGTGTAAAACAGGAATATTTCCGCTATGACAGGATATTACGGAGGATAATTCCGGATTTCCACCACTATACTCCCCGCCCCATGAGCAACCCCAAATCGCACCCAGAACCCTCCGCGACCGATAACCACACCCCGCGATCCGCCATCGCCCTCCCGGGGCTCACCCTGGGCTTCGCCATCGCTGTCGCGATGTGGGGCGTCGGGTACATCACCCACCTCGGCGGCGCGTGGGCACCTCCCGTCCTCATCTTCATGCTCCTCGCCGTGGTTCTCGCGTTCGGCGGCTTCCTCACCGCTCGCCTCACCCCCGCCGCCGCCTCGTGGAAACCCACACTCATCGCCGGGCTCACCACCGCATTGATCAACTTCCTGATCCTGGGTTCCGTCCTCGCCAACCCGGGCGAAGGCGCCGAACCACTCCGCGCAAACTGGGGCATGATCGCACTCGGTTCGATCCTCGCGCAGACCTTCCTCGTCATGCTCGGCGGACACTTCGGCGCACGCGCCAACCCGACCGACCCAAGCCGCAACCGTTCATGCGAATGGTGGCTCTCCCGCTTCGCGATCGTCGCCGCACTCTCCGCGCTCCCCGTGATCCTC
>JAJDDG010000071.1 GCA_029260435.1 Phycisphaerales bacterium
GGTGGAGGCGTTATAGTGAGCGGCCCGACAGGCTCTGGGGGCAATAGGAGCCTGTTTGGGATGCTACGGGGCGTAGCGCAGTTTGGTTAGCGCACTTGACTGGGGGTCAAGAGGTCGCAGGTTCGAATCCTGTCGCCCCGACTTGAGATTGAGCCCCGCAGGCTGATGGCTTGCGGGGTTTTTATTTCTGGTCCCGCATGGTCTATTAGATGTGTCCGTTTGCAGAAACCAAGAGCCAGCAGAAATGTGGGATCAACAAATTTCCACTCGCTTGTCGAAAGTTCTAGGTTTGGAGTGCTTGGTCGCATTTATGCCCCCCATTGCGGCACCGCGAAATGGGTGTGACTTTGAATGCCAATCTGCCCATCCGATCCCGTCCATGATGCACCGTGCGACCATCTGAAATCCTTCGGATTGGAATCGTGCCTTAGCTGTGTGCGCGGTTGGAAACCAATCAAAATAAGAGCGACATCGATCGAGCAAAAACAGATCGGTGTACATCAAATTGCGTTTGGAGGTGTAACTGTATCGTTGGCAATAGCGAGGATTTGAGAATGATGGCGCACCGTAGATTCCCAACAACGAATTAACCATGAGATTCGGGAGCGGTACGTCGCAAGACAATCGGATTTTTTCATCGAACCATCCAATTCCGATTGCTTTAATCATCGAATCCCCAAGGGCGCCCCAGTGTCCTTCAATGCAGTTTTCCAGCAACGCTGCGTATTTCGTTCCATCGATGAGATGGTGCGAGCCGATTTTTGTATTTTTGAATTGTAACTGGACAAGGTTACTGTTTGGATCGGCCTCTAGTGCTCGCATGAACGAAAACACAGGGTAGCCAGCTGGGTTGAGTGCGAAGTCTCCAATCTCTCCGAATAACTTCTCTAGAGGCACTCCTTTTTTATATAATGGGCTATGTTCAGCGATTTTTATGACTTGATTGCGATCGCGTTTAGATGCGAGCAGTGTGCGCTCCACACCTTGAAATGCGAAAGCTCGACAATTCGGGATGATGGAGCGAGCAATATCTGTAATTAGTCGCGTAATGAATTCGGAATAGTAGGGTACGGGTTGTTCAAGTATGGCGTTGCGAAGGCCAGAATCGTCGTGCTCGCACACGGCAGGATCAAGTCCGCTGTCCCAAAAAGCACGGGGGACATCGTCGTACCGGTAACGAAAATACGACGAGAGCATTTGGGTATACCAGCTCATGTGCTCAATGCTGAGGGCTGCAAATGTTGTGATTAGCACGCCCAGCGGTTCGAGCCGCTGGTGTTTGAATAGTTGTAATATCGCGTGTAGAGAGTTTGGCTTCCCCGCACCAAATGGTGAGCAGTTGTCAACGTAGATGATGTCGAATGTGTCGCTGTTTGCTTCAAGAAATCCAGCGATATCTCCATGATAAATCTTGACTGGGAGTTTACTATTTTGGAGTTCTGTAACCGCTCTTGTAAATTCTTTCGGGTCAGATTCAACCGCCCAGACGTTGTGCGGGTCCACGCCGTTCTCTAGTAAAACTGAGAGGTCATTCAGCGGTTCAGGGCCGCATAGGTAAAGAACCTTTATTTCATCTGCACGCTTTTTTCCTATAACACGCTTGTGCAGCGTAGACCAGTTGTTGAATTCTACCGCTGAATCTCTTGTGACATTGCGCTGCCGTAACAGCCCGAGTCCGTGTTCTAAAACTTCTTTTACATGCGAGGGTTGGATTACTGTCGAACGAGAGCGACTCCTTGTCAGAAGCCGCACAGCTGCTGGTAGCACACTCTGGCGAATGCGTTCCTTTTCAGGTTGTCTGTATGAGACCTTTTTCGGCATACACTCAGTGTAAGTGAATGCGACAAATAGGCGGGAGCTACGCGGAATGATCTGAAAACTAAAAACCCACCTTCGCGGGTGGGTGTGGCGTGGGGCGCGGTTATTATTCGTCACCAAAGGCGTACGCGGGGCGCAGCCGTCACGCCCCTCCCCGCCGGCGCTTCTTCTCGGCGATGATTGTTTTGTACATCTTGCCGGTTTTTTTGTCGCGTTCGCGGCGTTGCGCAAGCGTCGCGGCGTTGCGGGTTTGTTCCTCGTCGAGTTTGAGGAAGCTCTCGTAGCGCCGTTTGTCGAGTTTGCCCGATTCGAGCGCACTGCGCACGGCGCACCCGGGTTCGGTTTCGTGCTTGCAGTCGGAGAACTTGCACTCCGCGATGATCTGGTGGACATCCTCGAAGAGGTCCGCGACGCCGGTTTCGCAGTCCGGCAGCTGGAACTCTCGCACGCCCGGGTTGTCTACCAGCACCCCGCCGGTCGGGAGCAGATGCAGCGAGCGCGAGGTGGTGGTGTGTCGCCCGGTGCCGTCTTTCTCGCGGATGCCGGCGGTTGCGAGATCGTCTGCGCCGAGGGCGTTTGCGAGGGTGGACTTGCCGACACCCGATGAGCCGAGGAGGGCGACGGACTGCCCGGGCCCGCACCACGATTGCAGCGCCTCGGCTTGTTCTGGCTTGCGGGCGTCCAGCACTTCGACGGCAAGATCGGTGTGCAGCGCTCTGGTTTGCTCGGCGAGCGCATCGGGGTCTTCGGAGAGGTCGGCCTTGGTCAGCACGACGACGGGGGTTGCGCCGGCGTCGAGGGTCATCGCGAGGTAGCGTTCGATGCGGGCGAGGGAGAAGTCTTCGTTGCACGAGCTCACGATGAAGACGGTGTCTACATTGGCGACGAGAACCTGCTCTTTGGCCTGCGCGCCGGCGGCCTTGCGGGTGAGCAGCGTTTTGCGGTCGAGGCGTTTGATGGCGCGGTTGTCCGCAGTGTTGAGCACGATCCAGTCGCCGACGGAGACTCTGCCTGCGGCGTCGGCGGATTGCACGGGGACTCGGAACTCGCCGTTATCTCCGTAGGCCACGATCTGGCTGCCGTGGTGCGCCGAGATGCGCACGATGGTGGCGGAGTCCAGATCGATCTCTGCGAGTTGATCCTCGAAGAACTGGTTCCAGCCGATGGCGCGGAGTGCGGGTGTGGTCATGTCAACAAGCGCCTTGGTTCGTGGGCGGGCTGCTGCGGGGGATGCTTGCGGATTATTGTACGCACGGGGTTACTTCGCGTGGTCCGTCGCGACGTGGTAATGGGGGTCTTCTGAGATGTTCACTTCCACGAGATCGCCCGCGCGATCGAGGAGTTTGCGGCAGTCGTCGCTCAGGTGGCAGAGCTGAAAAACAACCCACCCTTGCGGGTGGGCTGCGGTGTGAATCAAGGTTGTTTGTCGTCGCTCAGCGCTTGCGCCGGATGGCGATGAAGCCAGCGAGCCCCGCGAGGGCGTAGGTGCCCGGTGCGGGG
>JAJDDG010000072.1 GCA_029260435.1 Phycisphaerales bacterium
GTTTGTCTTAGTCTTCCAGATCGCCTCGGGCGTAGCGTTTGATGGCTTCGTGCGCGATCTGCTGCACCCGGGACGGCTCGGAGACCAGCTCCCAGCGGACACCCGGCGTTTCTTTGTGGTCGATAAAGACGAGCGAGCCGACGTTCGCGGCGTGCCCTCGGCGCGGAAATCGCGGAGCCCGAAGTTCGGCAAGTTTGATTCGGCGCACCGCGGTGAGGGGCATCTCGTTGCACTCACGGTTCAGAACGCCGCACAGCACGAGCACCCGGCGGTCGGTCAGGACATAACGCCGGCGGTACCAGTTGAGAGTGACCGCGATCAGAAATGCGCCGAGCGTCGCGGTGATCGCGATGATGAAGGGATCCGCTGCGGGATGAAATGCTGATGACATCAGCGCCCGCGCGACCACGAGCAGCCAGTGGGCGAGGATCGCGGGGATCCAGAAGCGCATCGCCCAGAGGAACGACGGGCGCAGCGAGAGCAGGACAATCTCGCCGTCGTGCAGCGCGACCACAGCGGGGTGCATCCCCTCGAGGACCGCGGACTCGGGTGCGGCGGCGCACGCACGAGCATCATGGTGGGGAGGGGCGGTCATCTGTGGTGCTCGGCGAGGGCGACGATATCCGGTAGGTTTCGGTAGAAACCGTTGTAGTCGAGCCCGTACCCGACGACGAATTCGTCGGGGATCTGGAAGCCAGCGTAGTCGGCGGAGATATCCGCGACGCGGCGCTCGGATTTGTCGAGCATGACGCACGACCTGAACGAAGCGGGGTTCTGCTCGTTCACCAGCTCGCGGATCAGCGCGAGCGTCTGCCCGGAATCAAGGATGTCGTCGATCACAACAACATGACGCCCGGCGAGGTTCTTCGGCAGCGAGCCTTTGAGTTTCGCGCCTTTGGATTCTGTCGCTGCACCCGGGTAGCTGGACACGGTGACGACATCCAGCGAGAGCTTGATCGGGATGTGGCGGATGAGATCCGCAGCGAAGACCATGCCCCCTGTCATGATCGGCACGAGCACGATGCGGTCCGGGTGGCTCAGCGCATCCTCACCCTCGGCGACGAGTTCGGCGGTCAGATCGTCGGCGAGTTGCTGCCCGATCTCGGTCACACGCTGCTCGATCTGCTCACGGGTGATCAGGATCTGCCCTAACGACGCGGAGGGTACGCTCATAAACAGTATCATACCCCCCCTCACACCCCCACCACCCCCACCCCATCGCTGCCCCCGAAATTCACTCGGTACTCGGTGCTTGGCGCAGAGTGGGGTGACGATGGGTGGTAGTCTCTTGCCCATGCTGACGATCAACCACTCGAATTGTCTGTCCGCGCGCGTGGGGGCGCACGGGCTCGAACCTGAGATGCTGGTATCGGGGAGCCTCGCATGGGATCGCGCGGCAAGGGCGACGGCGCAGCTCAACGCGAGCCGCGGGACGGGGTGGGAGGTCTGGCGCGATCTTGCGAACAACCCGGCGCGGGGCGCACACGTCTCGGCGGTGCGTGCGCTGGCGGGCCCGGCGCGAGAGCGGTTCGAGAATGTGATCGTGCTGGGCATCGGCGGGTCTGCGCTGGGCAACATCGCGCTGCACAGCGCGCTCAAACCGGCGACGTACAACCTGATGGATCGCGCGCGCCGGGGCGGACCCCGGTTGTTTATCGTGGACAATGTTGATCCGTCGTACCTCGGCTCGGTGCTCGCGGAGGTCCGCGCGACGGATCCGACATACGAAAAAACACTATTCAACGTGGTCTCCAAGTCGGGTGAGACAGCGGAGACGGCTGCGCAGTTCATGATCGTGCGCGGCGGACTCGCAAAGCACGGGCGTGCGCTGAAGGACCACGTCGTCGCGATCACGGATCCGACGAAGGGGACGATGCGCTCGTTCTGCGACAAGGAAGGTATCCCGACGCTGCCCGTGCCGGATGGTGTCGGCGGGCGGTTCAGCGTGCTCTCGCCTGTAGGGTTATTTTCGGCTGCGGTGTGCGGCGTTGATATCGAGGCGCTGCTCGACGGCGCCGCGGAGATGGACGCGCTGTGTTCCAAGGGGGATCTGGATTCGAACCCCGGCGCGATGCTCGCGACATTGCTGTACGAGCTGGGCGGGCGGGGCAAGGTGAACCACGTGATGATGCCCTACTGCAACGGGCTCTACCTCATGGCGGACTGGTTCCGCCAGCTGTGGGCGGAATCGCTCGGCAAGCGGTTTGACACGACGGGCAAAGAGGTATTCGCGGGGTACACACCGATCAAGGCGCTGGGCACCACCGACCAGCACTCGCAGGTGCAGTTGTATCGCGAGGGGCCGAACGACAAGGTGTTCGGGTTCATCACCGTTGAAGATTTCGGCGACGCGGACCTGACGATCCCGACGGGGATGGGTGTGGAGAGTCTTGCATACCTGGAGGGCAAGACGTTGAGCGCGCTACTCAACGCCGAGCAACGGGCAACGGCGTTCGCGTTCGTCGAATCGCAGCGCCCGAGCTTCGAGATCCGGATGCCGCGTGTTGATGCGCATCATGTCGGTGCGTTCATCTACCTGTGGGAGATGGTGACGGCGTACGCGGGGGTGTTCCTCGGGATCGATGCTTATGACCAGCCCGCGGTGGAGACGGGGAAGGTCGCGACATTCGGGCTGATGGGGCGCGACGGGTACAGCGAGTGGAAAGACAAGGTCGAAGCGGCGCTCGGGTGCGATTCGCCCGCGTGCGGGTGCGGCGCATAAAAAGAGCCGGACGGTGAATACACCGCCCGGCCCGAACCGGTGCAACCTGATTCTCCGCGCCCTGCGCTTCGGCTTAGCCGAGCAGCTGGAGCACGGCTTGAGGCTGGGAATTCGATAGGCCCAGAACATTGGTCGCACTCTGCACGAGGATCTGCCCCCGGGTGAGCTGAGAAGTTTCGGCGGCGAAATCTGCATCGCGGATGACGGATTCGGCGGCGGTTGTGTTCTCGAGCGAGACGCCGAGCGATCGGATCGTCGCGCCGATGGTGTTGCGCTGGAACGCGCCGAGGCGACCCCGCAGGGCGCCGAGTTCCTGGATCGCCTTCCCGACAACCTCCTGCGCCCCTTCGAGGTTGCCATCGACCAGATTCAGATCGCGTCCGGTCGCGAGGTCCGCGAGGAAATAGGTGTTTAGGGTGCCCGAGACATCCACGGTGGCGCGTCCGACATTGCGAACGGCGACATCCTTGATCCCGAGCGAGACCTTGCCCCCGATATCGACGCGCGGCGCGAGCATGAAGTCGGCACCGCCACCGGTGATCTGGAACGCCGCAACAAGCCCGAGCTTGGAGGCGTTGGGGTCCGATGATCCGGTGTTGTAGACCAGATCGATCTCGACATCGAGGAAATCGGTGTTGATCGAGAGCTCGGTGCCCTTGGATGTGGCGATGATGCCGTTGACGGTCGCCTGGACATCGAGCCCCGCGTCGGTGACACCGTTCTGTGCGGTGACAGACCCGAAGGTAGAGAGCGGGGTGTTTGTCCCCCCCGAATCGGGGTCGGCGGCGAGTGCGTTGCCTGATACGAAGTCGTACACACCGATCGCGCTGGCGGCCCCGATATTCCCGTCGTCGGACACCTTGACGGAGACAAACTCGTCGGAGCCGAAGTCTGCTGATTCCAGTCTGATGCCGGTTGTGTTGGAGACGGATGCCTTGACGCCGGTGACCGCGGTGAATGTGTTGATCGCGGTGGTGATGTCCGCGAGCGTTGCCCCGGAGGAGAAGGACAACTCACGCGAGCCCTCGGCCCCGGCGATCTCGATGATGAACTGGTTGTTGGCGCCGTTGGACGCGCCTGCGCCGCCGAGATCGAGGTTGTTTGCTCCGAAGGAGAGGAAGAACCCGCCGACCTGCGCGGAGCCAGTCACGAGGACGTTCACATCGAGCGTCTGCCCGAAGCCGAGCTTGGCGCCGTTGACGCGGAATGCGTCTACATTCGCCGAGACATTCTGTGTGGTGTAGTCGAGGTTGCCGTTGAGCAGCTTCAACCCCTGGAAGCTGGTGGCGGCGGCGACGCGGTCGATGGTCTGCAAGATCGAATCGATCTGGAGCTGGTTCGCCTCGCGTTCTTCTGTCGAGAGCCCGGCGTCGTTGGCGGTGGTTGTGATCAGCCCCTGCAATTCCTGAAGGATCGAGGAGATCTCGGTGAGCCCGCCCTCGGCGATGTTCACCACCTGATCTGCGCGCTGCGAGTTACCGATCGCGGCAGCAAGCGCGACTTTCTCTGACCGGAGGTTTTCCGAGGCGATGAGCCCGGCGGGATCATCCTTGCCCCGGTTGATCCGGAGCCCGGTCGAGAGGCGCTCGAGCGCGACATTCAGTTCGCGGCTGTTGCCTCGTAAGACGCGCTGGCTGAGTAGCGAGGCGACGTTGGTATTGATTCGTGTCATTGCACCGGTCTCCAAACTTTCGGTTCTGAGCACAACGGTTCATCGTGCCCAGCGTGTTATCGGTGTGGATCTGCGCCGGTGGACAGGGCGTTCCGATAACGGAAGTGGAGAGGGTGCAAAAATGAAAGCCCCGGGCACGAGGCCCGGGGCTGGTGGGTTATTATCGGTCAGCGTCTAGTCTGCGATCTTTACCCGAGCAGCTGCAGAGCGTTCTGCGGCTGGTTGTTCGCGAGGCTCAGGGTGTTCTGAGCGGACGCCACCAGGATCTGCGAACGGGTCAGTTCGGCAGTCTCTGCCGCGAAGTCTGCATCGCGGATGACGGACTCGGCCGCGGCGGAGTTCTCAAGCGAGACACTCAGCGAACGGATCGTGGCACCGATGGTGTTCTTCTGGAACGCACCAAGACGACCGCGGAGCGAAGAAACATCCTTGATCGCCTGAGAGATGGCTTTCTGAGCCTTGGAGACATCGCCGTCCACCACATTGAGGGAGGAGCCAGCACCGATGTCGTTGAGGAAGAAGGTGTTGGTGCCGTCGTTATGACGACCGATCGAGCGGGCAGCGACATTGCCGACACCCAGCGAGACCTTACCGGCGATATCGACCTTGCCGGCGAGCTGGAAGTCCGCCCCGCCGCCGGTGATCGTGAAGCCGGTGATGGCACCGAGGTTCTGGGCATTGGCGCCCGAACCGGCGGTGGCACTCAGATCGACTTCCACATCAAGGAAGTCGGTATTGATCCGGGCGGTGGTGCCGGCGGTCGTAGCGGTGATACCGTTGATCGTGACACTGACATCCTGACCGAGGTCTTTGATCGGGTTGGAGGCGTTAGCGAAGGTTGAAAGGATGGAGGTGTTGGCCGTCGAGGTGTCAGCGGCGTTGTAATTGAAGATGCCGATGCCGGTACCGGTGATGGAGCCATCATCGACAACCTTCACAGAAACAAACTCGTTGGAACCGAACTCGGAGGACTCAAGGCGGATGCCCTCGTTGGTGGTGCCCGAGAGGGTGGCCTTGACGCCGGTGACATCGGTAAAGGAGTTGATCGCGGCGACAATACTGGTAACTGTGGTGCCGGAAGCGAATGAGAGTTCTCTGGAACCCTCGGTACCGGCGATCTCGATCACGAACTGGTCGGTCGCGGCACCTAGAGTGAGGTTCGTGCCACCGACCGAGAGGAAGAAGCCGCCGACCTGTGCGGACCCGGTGACGAGGACATCCACATCGCGCGTGCCACCGAAATCGAGCTTGGCACCGTTGACGGTAAAGGACGAGACCGCGGCGCTCACGGCGTTGGTCGTGTAATCGAGTGAGCCGTTGAGGAGCTTCTGCCCCTGGAAGCTGGTCGCCGCGGCAACGCGATCGATCGTCTGGAGGATCGAATCGATCTGGAGCTGGTTGGCTTCCTTCTCCTCGATGGACAGCCCCGCGTCGTTGGCGGTTGTCGTCACGAGGGACTGGAGCTCGTTGAGCAGTGTGGAGACCTCGTCGAGGCCGCCTTCAGCGATGTTCACGACCTGGTCGGCCCGCTGGGCGTTCGAGATCGCAGATATGAGCGAGGTCTTCTCGGCGCGAAGGTTCTGCGACGCGATCAGCCCCGCGGGGTCGTCCTTGCCTCGGTTGACCCTCAGGCCGGTGGAGAGGCGCTCGAGCGAGGTGTTGAGTGAGTTGCTGTTCTGCGCGAGCACGCGCTGCGCGATGAGCGAGTTAACATTGGTATTGATACGTGTCATTTCTGTCAGTCCTCCGTGAAACTAAATAGATGCCCGTGCTGATCCGGACCTCGGTGTTTGTGTTGACGCCTTTCCTCCTGTTGGGACGTCAAACTGGAACACTGGGCGTACACCCGCCCGGTGCGCACGAGCCTGCTCTATCGCGATGGCTCAGATTCAAGTGTCTGCCGCCGGACTCCGCCCTGCGACACTCCCCGAATCGGTGCGTTCACAGGATGTGTCAAGGAATCGGGGTGCCGGGTTGCGGATGGTGGTCCGTCTGGGGTGGATACACCGCCTGCGCATGGCGCAATAAAAACCCCCGACGCGATGCGCCGGGGGCGGTCCGGGAGTTTCGTTGTCCGCGCTGTGGTGGGAGCGGTATTACCGGCGAGTTACCGGGATGGCCTATTCAAGATTACCCGAGCAGCTGCAGCACTGACTGAGCCTGCTGGTTCGCGGTCGCAAGCACGGATGTAGAAGTCTGCGTGAGCACCTGCGCCCTGGTCAACGCGCTGGTCTCGGCGGCGAAGTCCGCATCTCTAATAGAAGATTCGGCTGCGGTGATGTTCTCGAGCGAGATCGAGAGGGATCGGACGTTGGTGTCCAGGATGTTCCGCTCGAACGCACCGAGGCGACCTCGGAGCTGGGAGATCTCGTCGATCGCGGTGTCGAGGATCTTCGAGGCATTATTGAGGTTGCCGTTGGAGAGGTTGTTCCCACCACCCGCTTTGAGCGAGCTGAGGAACTGCACTTCCTTGGTGATCCCGTCGGAGAGTGTGACAAATGACCCGCCCAGGCGCGTCGCGGCGACCGAATCGATCCCGATATTCACCTGCTGCTGCGCGATGACATCGGGCCCGAGCTGGTACTTCGCCCCGCCGCCGGTCACCACGAACGATTCGGGCGTACCGCTGACGGTTGTCGCGAAAGTCTC
Organism: Phycisphaerales bacterium; assembly: GCA_029260435.1. Lineage (GTDB taxonomy): Bacteria > Planctomycetota > Phycisphaerae > Phycisphaerales > UBA1924 > OFTM74. The sequence goes on from JAJDDG010000072.1 coordinate 7,044, forward strand.
GTCGAGCAGCATCTCGACATCGAGATCCGGATTGCGGAGCGTCACCTCAAGCCCCCGCCCTGTGGCGAGCGCACCGTTGACGAGGACATCCACATCTTTCCCAATGTCCGATTCGGCCGCGGTCCATTGCGAGCCGGATCCGGTTGCCCAATCGATCGGGCCGGGGTCGTCGTTGAGCATGCGTGCGAAGGTGAGCCCGCTGCCGCCCGAGAGCCTGCGAACGGATGTGAACGCCTCGGAGCCGTAGTCTTGGGATTGCAGGACGATGCCGGACGAAACATCTGTCGCACTGACGCGAACCGCGTTGACACCGGTGATGGACTGCACGGAGTTGATCGCGGTGATCATGTCGTTGACCGTCGTGCCGGAGATAAAGGTGAGCTCCTGCACACCTTCCGGGCCCGCGATCTCGAGGGTGACGGTCGATGGGACGAGCCCGTCGGTCCCGCCGCCCGCGCTCCAGTCCGAGCGGAGGAACAGGTTCGCGGTCTGAGCCGACGCGAGCACCTCGACATCCACATTGACCGATGCGCGATCACCGAAATTCACGCCGAAGATGCGTGTCTTCACGATGTCGTTCGTGTCGATGCCGGACGTCCGGTAGCCGAGCGCGCCGTTGAGCACCTTGAGCCCCGCGAAGGAAGCGGTGTTGGCGATGCGCGTGATCGATTCGATAGCCGAGTCGATCTGGAGCTGGTTCGCCTTGACCTCGTCTTGCGAGAAGGCACCGGTGTTCGCTGCCTCGACCACGAGCGACTTGATCGAGTTGAGCAGTTCGGACACCTCGTCGAGCGCACCCTCGGTGGTCGCGATGACGTTCGCGGCGCGTTCCGAGTTCTTGATGCTCTGCTCGATGCCGTTGAGCTCGGTCCGCAACCGGTTGGCGACGATGAGCCCCGCAGGGTCATCGGCACCGCGGTTGATCCGCAGCCCTGTGGACAGGCGCTGCAGGCGGAGTTCGAGGTCGCTATTCGCCTGTCGAAGGTTCGATTGGGCGATCAGACTGGGGACGTTTGAATTGATCCTAGCCATGACAATCCTCCGTGATTGTTACGAGGCGTGCCCACGGATCCGTGCGAGGGATCGGCGCGTGCTCGATCGAGAAGAAACCGGTACTGCCCGACGCGATCGCCGGGGTGATTGATTGATGATTACGGTGCCTGGTCATGCGCGGCGCCTCCCGGAGGCATCCGGCTCGGAGCGCGGCTGCACGACCCGCGCCCGCAGCGTCGGGTGTGTGGTGTCCGACCCACTCGCCTTCCGCTTGAGTGGTCCTGAAGAAACCTCTTCGCTGAACGCCGCGAGATCCGTGTCCGCGGCCTGAGCGGCACGCAAGTTTTCTGCTTTGATCGCGTCGTACACCTCTTTACGGTGCACCGCGATCTTCGACGGGGCGTTGATGCCAAGACGCACCTTGTCCCCTCGTATATCGACGATCGTGATCTCGACGTCATCGCCGATCATGATCGTTTCGTCTCGTTGTCGAGAGAGCACCAGCATTGGGCTCGGCTCCTTCCTGTGGCGCGGCGCACACTATCCCTGTGCATCCACGCCGTCGGCCGCCATCCGTGACGGCCCGGTGAGACAACTCTGTCACATACGCGCGGCGTTACGGTTCGCACCGCCGCTCGCCCTCTGCTCCTGCGAACTACCCCGCCGCGGTTTTGACGCGCTGGGATTGCCGCAATAATTCGTACCGGGTGGTCCACCGCTTCTCGGCGAGCACAAACTGCTCGGCGACCCGTTGGATCGTGTTCACCACGATCGGGCCCTGCAGATTACCGGTGAGCGTCGAACCAACCTTGTTGACGATCACGAAGACCTGGGCATCGTCGAGCTTCTCGAGATCCATGTCGCCCATCTGATCGGCGCGGATCGGGACCGCGTAGTCGGGGACGAACAGGTTCGGGTCCGTGACGACGAACGCGAGAGCCGGATCGTCGAGACACTGAAGCCAGAAGAAACAGGCGTCATCATCGGGCTGCAGGAGGCAGTAGCGCTTGAGATCCTGGAACCCGAGGATGCCCTTCGGGAACGTGATCACGCGGTCCTCCGCGATATCCACTGTACCGAAACGCGTTGTTTGCACTTCCATTGGAGTGCTCCGTATTAGCCACGGCCATTTCATTGAGAGCCCCGCCGAGCGGCGGTCGACTTCCTGTCTGCCCCGCGACGACCGGGCCGGTCGGTCGTCACGGCGAATCCCAGATGCCCCGTTACCCGAGGAAGCTGAGGAGGTTCAGTTGGCTCAGCGCGGCGACCGTCTGGTACCCCGCCTGCAACTGCGTCTGCAAAAGACTGAACCGCGTCGATGCCTCGACAAAGTCGAGATCCTGTAAACCCGAGCGGATGGACTGGTCGAGCAGCATGGTTTCGTCGAGCCTCGCCTCGGTCTGTTCGATCCGCTGCACACGGGCACCAACAAGAGCCCGCGTGGTAGATAGGCGTTCGAGTTCGTTCTCCAGACGTCCACCTGCAAACGTGATGCCACGATCGTCGTTGTTCAATAGCGCAAGCCTGAGGTCCTCAAGCGTGCTGATCACCGAGTCCACGCGCACTGTTGCGCGATCCTCACCGGCAAATATTGCCGGTGCCCCCGCGGTGAACGACCCGTCGAGCAGCCCGAGGTCGTCCGCGGCAAACGCGTTGAGCGAGCGCACCGCGACCGAACCCCCGCCGCCAGCGGTGTCCTGGAACGTGATCCCGTTCGCGCCGTTGGAGAGCGCCGCGGTGAACACACCCCCGAAACCGGCGGTCGCCGCGTCCGCGTTGATCTTGTTGATCACATCCTGCACCGTCCCGATGTCCGCTGGCGTCAGGTCCACCGTAAACGTCGAACCGTCCGTCAGCGTGATCTCGAAATCCACGTTGCGGTTCGCGTCGGGCAGCCCTGTGGTCGGGTTGATCTCGCCGTCGGCGATCTGCACACCCCGCCCGTCGTTGAAGATGCTCAGCGGCGTGTCCGCCTTGAGGGTGCGGAGCCCGAGGGTGGTAGCGGCGGTCGAACCGCCCTCGTCGATGCTCATCCTGAAGCCCGAAACCTCGTTCACCGCGTCGATCGAATCGCCCGAGGCATTGATCTCGACGCGTACCCCCAGATTCAGGCGGGACACCTCTTCGCGGAACTCGCCGATCGTCATCCCCGCGTTGGTCGTCACCGAGCCGGTGCGCCCGCCGTTGTTGAAGACGACATCCCCGAACGCCAGCGCGGCCGCCGGGCTGAGATCCGACAGCAGCGTCTCATCCGAAATGCGAGGGTCCAGCGCCGCGGTGGTGTTGGAGGAGACCGCGTTGGCGTTGTCGAATGTGAAATTGTCGAGCCCGAGCGCGCTCGCGGTGGAGCCCGCGGGCCCGTCGGCGAAGGTGATCGTGTATCCCGCCGCGACGTTGAGCGAGAACTGCTCCGCCGAGAAACCAACATTCGTGGGATACGCCCCCGCCAGAGCGCCCGCGTCCTGCGTCAGGATCGCCGACTCGATCGCGTCCGCGACATCCCCCGCGGTGTCCGCGCCGGA
>JAJDDG010000073.1 GCA_029260435.1 Phycisphaerales bacterium
GCGATCGCGAAGGCGGCGACGACGAGCACGGGGAGTGCGAACGCGAGTCCGCCGAGCAAGAGGTTCAACCAGCGTTTGGATGGTTGTTCGTCTGCGCGTCCGATGATCGGGATCAGCGCGGCTGCCGGCGATGCGAGCAGCCCCACGAGCGCGGGCGCGCCGGCGATCCAGAGATGCACCTGCCTGACGAGGACGGCACCAACGCCCCACGCTCCGGATGCGAGCAAAGTTTTCCGCGAGGCGGGTTGCAGCGCGGCGCCCAGCGCGAGGACGACAAAGAGCAGCGCTGCGTTGTCTGTCGTGAGCCAGGCGGTGCCGCCGACGGTGTAGGAGTTGAACACGAACGGCAGCGCGAGCGCGCAGGCGACAAGGGGTTTGGTGTAGCGTGCGCCGGTGCGCACGACAAAGAAGACCAGCACGCCGCCCACGAGGATGTTGATCAGGCGCAGCGCGAAGGGGGAGGCGGTGGCCTTCCAGACGAGCGCGAGCGCGAGGTGGTACCCGGGCGTGGTGGCGGAGGGGTAGGCGATCAGGTCCGGCGCGGGGAGTTGCTCGGCGAACCGCTCGATGACCGGCATGTGGTAGCGGTTCTGGTCGGCCCGCTCGGCGAGTTCGTGCGCGAAGTATCCCTCGCCCGCGATAAACAACTCGAAGACCGCGATGCCAAGGCACAGCACCACGAAGATGCCCGCGAGCACGATCGGGAGGCAGGCACTCTTTGGCTTGGTTTGCTGTTCGGCAGGTGTGGCAGTTGAGAGGGGCACGAGAAGATGATCGGGCAGGGAGGTGGGATGTGTGCGATTTCGCGAACAAAGCGGGCGGGATACGGGTACAGGTGGGGTGCGGGGGCGGAATCAGACGAAGTAGTGGGCGTGCAGATGAATCAAGACGATCAGAAATCCTCCCCTGTTCAAGGCAGCCCCCCGCCTGTCTGGAAGAGCCTGCTCAAACTCGCACGCCCCGTGCAGTGGAGCAAGAGCGTTTTTGTGCTCGTGGGTCCGGCGTACGGGCTGCGTGATATGCCGGATGGCACGGATCTGCGGATGGTCGCCCTGTGGAGTCTGGTGGCGGCTGCGAGTTTCTCGCTGGCTTCGTCCGGGTGCTACGTGCTCAATGATCTGGCTGATGCGGAGGCGGATCGGAATCACCCGCGGAAGAAGCGCCGCCCGATCGCGGCGGGGCTTATTTCACAGGGGCTCGCGAGGGGGTACGCGCTGGGGTTGTATCTCGGGTCGCTCGCGCTGGCGATGGTGCTGCCCGAGGCGGGGCGGTGGTGGTTTTTGCTGGCGTTGGGGCTGTATGTCCTGAATGTAAACGTCTATACCGCCCTTTTTAAGCATCTGGTGATCGCGGATGTGATGGGGCTCTCAATCGGGTTTGTGCTTCGGGTGCTGGGCGGGTGTGCGGCGGTATCGGTGGAGCCCTCGACGTGGCTCCTGAATGTGACGCTGTTTATCTCGATGTTCCTCGCTTTCGGCAAACGCCTCGGCGAACGGCGGATGTTCACCCGGCTCGGACAGGAAGAGGGTGTCCAAGCGGTCCACCATCGGCGGGTCCAGGAGGGGTATACGGATACCACTCTTGAGATGGCAGTGGTGGTGACGGCGGTGACAACCCTTGTGACATACGCGTTTTACGTGCAGGACCAGGAGGGGATGTTCCACCTCGGATTCAACCTACTCTGGCTCACTGTCCTGCCCGCGACGTACGCGATGCTCCGGGCGATCGTCCTGCTTGAGCGAGGCGAGTACGACGATCCGACCGAGCTGGCGGTGCATGATCGTGCCTGCCAAGGGGCGGGGCTGATCTTCGTGTTGATGACAGCGGGATTAATGGTCTGGTGGCATGCCTCAGGCGGCGGTTGAGGAGGCGGGGAGGAGATCGCGGGATATGGGGATGGGCGGGTTTGAAGTGGCGGGGAAACTTCCCGCCCGCGTGCCGGTAGCACCGATGGTGCGGGCAGGCTCCGGGTGGTTTCGGTGCGCCCCCACTCCCCGTTTGCGGGGGCGAAGAATGCAGTTGGTGGGTTCTGGCGGTAGCAGTTTCTTTGGAACCAGGAGGTAGCGATGCGACGGAATGGTGGAACAATTGCTCTTGCTCTCGCGTGCATCAGTGCGCTGGGCATCGTCGGTTCGCCGATGGCGTTTGCGGGCGAGAACGGCGACGGAGCTGGCAAGGGCAAGGACAAGAAAAAACCGGACTTCCCCGAGTTCAAGGTTGTCTCGGAGGACTACTCGCAGGTGGTCTCCACGGTGGGCGGCTCGCCCAGCATGTGGACCATCTGGACGCGCGATAAAGACGGGCAGATGCTCGCCGAACTCCCGCGCGGCTTCGAGAAACAGAAATACTTCTTCGCGATGACGATCGCCGCTGGCGATATGTGGGCCGGGTACCAGGGCGCGGACATCTACGTGTACTGGAAGCGCTACGACAAGCGCCTCGCGCTGATCGCGCCGAACATCGGTACGCGCTCCTCGGGCGACCAGGAATCCAAGAGTTCCGTCTCGCGTCACTTCACAGACCGTGTGCTGCTCGATGTGCCCATCGTCGCGATGGGCCCCGGCGGCGGCCCGGTGATTGATATGGACGGCTTGCTTCTTGGCAACGCGTCGAACTTCTTCGGGGGCAGCGCCCGCGGGATCAACGCGAAGCTCGCGACGATCGTGAAAGCGAAGGCGTTCCCGCAGAACATCGAGCTCGCGTACGAGGTGCCGGTGCAGGGCGGGCAGCTTCGCACGTTCCACTACTCGATCTCGCAGATCCCCGCCAAGGGATCGTACAAGGTGCGCGAGGCCGACCAGCGCGTCGGGTACTTCACCACGACCTACCGCGACCTCGGGAAGTACAACAACAACAAGAAGTGGGTGCGCTACATCAACCGATGGAACCTCGAGAAGGCGGACCCGAGCCGCGCACTCTCGCCACCGAAAGAGCCGATCATTTTCTACCTTGATCACGCGGTACCCGTTCGGTATCGCAGGTGGGTGCGTGAGGGTGTGTTGTATTGGAACAAGGCGTTCGAGAAGATCGGGATCCTTGACGCGGTCGAGGTCTACTACCAGGACAAGACCACCGGCGCGCACATGGACAAAGACTCCGAGGATGTGCGCTACAACTTCCTGATGTGGCTTTCCAACGACATCTCAACAGCGATCGGCCCGTCGCGCGTGCACCCGATGACAGGACAGATCCTCGACGCGGACATCGTGCTGACGGACGGGTGGATCCGCGTGTTCTGGAGCCAGTTCAACCGGATGCTGCCCGACATCGCGATGGAGGGCTTCGGGCCCGACACACTCGCGTGGCTCGATCGGAACCCGCGGTGGGATCCGCGCATCCGTCTTGCAGCGCCGGGTGAGCGTCAGGGGATTCTCGAAGCGCGCCTGCGCAAGGGCGCCCAGGTTTCTGCTGGGCACCCCGCCGCGCACGCCGACCCCACGCTCATCGGCGACGACGAGTTCGACGGGCTCGCCGGGCGTATCTCGCAGGTCAACGGCATGTGCCTCGCCTCGCAGGGCAAGGCGAACGACATGGCGATGATGCGCATGGCGCTCGGGCTCTCGGGGCTCATCGAGCGTCCGGAGGGCGAAGAGGAAGAGGGCGAGGAGAGCGAAGAGAACCTGCTGGACGGCGTGCCCGAGTGGTTCGCTGGCCCGCTGCTCGCGGACCTCGTCGCGCACGAAGTGGGGCACACCCTCGGGCTGCGCCACAACTTTACAGCGTCTTCCGTTTACACCATGTCCGAGATCAACTCCGATGACGTCAAGGGCGACAAAGCCTTCACCGGCTCGGTCATGGACTATAACCCGCTGAACATCAACATGAAAGACGGCGAGGTCCAGGGCGACTACGCGATGATCGACATCGGTCCTTATGACTACTGGGCGATCGAGTACGGGTACACAACCGAGGACACTAAAGATGTCCTAGCGCGTGTCGCCGAGCCCGAACTGCGCTACCTGACAGACGAGGACACATGGGGCCCGGATCCCTACGCCCGTCGGTACGATTTCTCTACCGATCCGCTCGACTACGCCAACTCCCGCATGCGATTGGTCGCTGAGCTACGCGGCAACCTGCTCGACAAGTTTGTCGATGAAGGCGAGACGTGGGCCCGTGCCCGTCAGGGGTACCTGCTGACGATCTCCGAGCAATTCCGAGCGCTCTCCATGATGTCCAACTGGATCGGCGGGGCGCATGTGTACCGCGACAAGAAGGGCGACCCGAACGCACGAACGCCGCTCGTGCCCGCTGATGTGACGATGCAGCGTGCGGCGCTGCGGTTCTGCATCGACAACGCGTTTAACGACGAGGCGTTCGGGCTAACCCCCGAACTGCTCGCCCACATGACCATCGATAAGTGGTGGGACGCCGGCGGGTTCGGTGATATTTTCGAGGATCCGACCTGGCCCGTGCACGACCGCGTGCTGGGGATCCAGGCGTCGGTCTTGACCCAACTCATGAACCCGACCACGCTTTCTCGCGTGTACGACAACGAGTTCCGCATCCCGAGCGGCGAGGATGCGCTCACTCTCCCCGAGGTTTTCGCGACTGTCTCCGATTCCATCTGGAGCGAGCTGGACACGGCACCGGACCGACGTGCATCGGCCCGCGAGCCGATGATCTCGAGTCTGCGCCGCAACCTCCAGACCGAGCACCTCGAACGCCTGATCGATCTGACGATGCCTGATATGTTCTCCGGTGCGTCGGCCAAGCCTCTGTCGAACCTGGCGGTCGCCAACCTGCGTTCGATCGAGAAGAAGATCGAGGGCGTGAAGCTCGACTCGACCGATCCCTACACCAGCGCTCACCTCGACGAAGCGAAGACTCGCATCGCCAAGGCGCTCGACGCGCAGTACATCTACAACGCCGAAGAGGTCGGCGGCGGGATGCCGTTCATGTTGTTCGGGCAGACCTCAGATCAGCAGAACTGACCGGTCGATCTACAACCAATGCTCACACGGGGCGATCCAAACGGGTCGCCCCTTTTTTGTGCGCTCACCCGGCGTGCGAGACCCGCGCGAGTTCTTCGAGCGTGCGCTTGGAATCCCCAGAATCGATTGCGTGGTAGACAATCGGCAGCGCCTCCGCGATCCCGGAGCAGACCCCGCCCACAACGAGCGCCGCCGCGGCGTTCAGCGAGACAATCTCCCGTGGTGCACCCTTCACGCCGCCCAGCACGTCCCGGATCACCCCCGCGGCACCGTCCAGGTCGTCGGCGCGCAGCGCTCCGATCGTGGCGCGGGGCACGCCGTATGTCGTCGGGTCGATCTCTTCGTGCGTCACGCCCCCGTCACGGACGACAAAGACATGCGTCGTGTCGGTTGTTGTGATCTCGTCCATGCCGTCGCGCCCGTGCACCACCCAAGCTCGCTCCGTACCGAGGCGTGCCAGCGCACCGGCGACGAGTTCCGCCTTGTCCTTGTCGTACACCCCGAGCAGTTGACGCGGGGCGCCCGCGGGGTTGGTGAGCGGCCCGAGCAGGTTGAAGACCGTCGGGAAGCCGAGGCTCTTGCGTGGGGCGGCGGCGAACCGCATCGCGGGGTGGTGATGGATCGCGAACGAGAAGCACACGCCCACTTCCTCCAGGCACTTTGCCTGGGCCTCGGGGGAGGCATCGATTTTCACGCCGAGCGTCTCGAGCACCTCCGCGCTGCCGCGCCCCGAGCGCGATCGCCCGCCGTGCTTGGCGACGTACACCCGCTTGCCCTCGTGGACCACGCTCGCGGCGAGGATCGCCGACGCGGTGGAGATATTGAAGGTCTTGGGCGCGCCGCCCGTGCCGCAGGTGTCGATCACCTCGCCGCCGATATCGGGGCGGATCGCCACCGGGGTGACATGTCGGCGCATTTCAATAGCGCCGCCGACGAGCTCGTCGAGGGTGACCCCCCTCGCCTGGATCAGCGCGAGCATCGCGCCGATCTGCGCCTCGTCTGCCTCGCCGGACAACACGAGGTTGAAAGCATGCTGGGCCTGCGACTGCGTGAGAGCCTGCCCGTCCAATAGCTGCGCGAGGATCGTCTGCATGATGGGTAGGGTATCGCCCGTGCGGGACCGGGTGTTGAGCCCGCTTGTGCCTATACTCGGGCGTTGCTTACGCATGGGAGATCCGAACGCCATGAGAACACCCCTGGTCACCTCCTTCCTCGTGCTCGTGCTGCTCGCGCTACCCGCCCGCGCCGCGGAGCTGCCATCCGCGATGGACTTCATCCCGACCGATGCCCAAGCCGCGGTCGTGATCCCGTCCCTCCAGAGGCTCGACGAGAACTCCGCCGAGCTGATGAGCGCGATCGAGCTGACGACCATCGGCTCCATCGGGCAGATGCTCCGCGTGCTCGGCCCCAAGGATTCGCTCGACATGACAGGCTCTGCGGCGCTCGTCATGCCCGTGATGCCGCACCCCGGCGCCGCGCCTCCGGACGAGCCGTTCGACGCGGTGGTGATCATCCCGACGATCGGGTTCGAACAATTCGTCGAACGGATCGGCGCGCAGCCTGTCGATGGTCTTCACGAGTTCGCCTACTCCGGCTCGACGTTCTACGCCGCGGCGCTCGGGGGCGGTGGTGGTGGGTATATCGCGCTGAGCGGCGATGCCGCGCTCGTACGGGCGTACGCCACCATCAAAGGGATGCGCAAGAACCACGCGGACGAACTGGGCGACGCGGGGGTGCGCGCGATCGCGGAGAGTGATGTCGCGGTCATCGCAGCAGGCGATGGCATCGAGCCCGTGCTGGATCTGATGATCCAGCCGCTCATGCGGACCGCTGGCGCCATCGGGTTGCTCGACCCCCGCTCCGGGAGCGTCCAGCAGGCAGCACTTGAGCACCTCAAGGGCACGCTGATCAATCGGACGCGCCGCTCGGTTGTCGCGCTCACGGCGGGCGCGATGGGGTTACAGATCAACGCCGTTGCCAGACTAGACGGTGTGCCCGTTGTGGAGCCGGGCGAGAAGCACACCAAGCCGAGCCCGCTCGATCTCGCACCCGATGCGCCGTTTCTGTTCGCCGCATCCACGCGATTCGATCACCCCCTGATCCGCGAGGTGCTTGCGGGCGTGCTGCGGGGTGGCGAGCCGGGGTTGCATGCCGATCACGAGCCGCCCGCCCGCGCCGTGCTCGAAGCGCTCTCGAAAACAGACGGCGCTTCGCTCGTCGTCTACGAGCCGACCGAACCGCTCTTCATGGTCGGTGCGCTCTCCAACACGATTATCCAGTGGCGGGGTGACGAGCCGAAGGAAACTGTCGCCGCGATCCGCGCCGTGATCGAAGGGCTCAACGGGCAGACCCTCGGCACCGATCGTCTCGCGGTCGCTTATGCGCCGGACAGCGCCGCTATCGGCTCGATGAAACTCGGTCGATGGTCCGTGACAGGTGCGCAGATCAACATCTTGGTGTTCGGCACGCAGTCCATGCCGCGGGGGTACCTCGGCGCGGAGGGCACGCGCGGCTATCTTTCCATTGGTTCCGATGCGAGCACACTCACCGCCGCCGCCGCGATGAGCGAAGAAAAACCATCGCTGACCGACAGCGTCTACCTGCGGCAGCTCCGCCGATTTCTGCTGGAACGCCCCGCCGTCGAGTGGTACCTGAACCTCGAACCGGTGCTCAAGCAGTTCGCCCCGATGCTCCGGATGGCGGTGCCCGGCTTGGATATCCCCGCGACGCTCCCGCCCGTCGCCGGCGCGATGGATATCGACGGCGACACCGTGCGCATCACGATCTTCACACCGGCGCCGGTGCTCAAACTCACCGTGCCGATGTACCGTGCACTGTCCCCCTCGCCACAATCACAGGATAGTCAACGGTGAGCACGCCCGCGCGATGGCGCATCTCGGCTTCTCGCTCGATCCCGCTCGATCGCCCCCGCCTGATCGGGATTATCAACACGACTCCCGATTCATTTTCCGATGGTGCACTCGCGCTCGACCCAGAAGACGCCGCCGATCGCGCCGTACTGCTCGCAGACGGTGGCGCCGACGTGTTGGATATCGGCGCAGAATCCACCCGCCCCGGTGCCAAGCCGGTTTCCGAAAGCGAGCAGATCGCGCGTGCCGTTCCCGCGATCCGTGCGATCCGCGCACTCGATATCGATCTGCCCATCACGATTGACACAACCTGCTCCGGAGTTGCCCGCGCCGCGCTGGACGCCGGCACCGACGCGATCAATGATGTGTCCGGCGCGACCGCGGATCCCGCGATGCTCGCGCTCGCCGCAGAGCGGGATTGCTCGCTCATCCTGATGCACCGCCTTGTCATGCCCGCGGAAGATGCATACTCCGACGCGTACGATTCTCCACCGATCTACACACGGAGCGCGGAAAACGGGAGCGGGGGGGCGAGTGGGGGGGGGAGTGGTGTGGTCGGTGTTGTGGAGGCGTTCCTGCGAGAACGGGCACGGGTAGCTCTCGAATCGGGGATCCACCCGGAGGGCATCGTGATCGATCCCGGGCTTGGTTTCGGGAAAACCGTAGAACAGAACGTCGAGCTTATGCAAACGATCCCGCGGTTTATTCGTCTCGGTTTCCCGGTCCTGGCGGGCGCATCACGCAAGAGCTTCATCGGTGCGATCACGGGCGAGGACGACCCCGCGCGCCGGATCGCGGGGTCTGTCGCGGCGGCTGTCACTATGGCAGCTTCGGGCTGTCGCCTGTTCCGTGTGCACGATGTGCATGAGCACGCGTCCGCATTTCGGGTCGCGCAGGCCGTCTGGAACGCCGCCCCGCGTGCGATGGAACAAAACGACGCCGCCCGTGGTTCATCGTGTTAGACTGACCGATACCGAAGCGCGGCACGAAGCCGCGTCAGGAAGGAGACCGAAAATGCCCGGCGCGAACATGCTCGAGTTCACCGACGATAATTTCCAGTCCGATGTCATCGGTTCAGATATCCCCGTTCTCGTGGATTTCTGGGCCGAGTGGTGCATGCCATGCCGCATGCTCGCTCCGACGATCGAAGAAATCGCCAACGAGTTCGAGGGGACGGTCAAGGTCGGCAAGCTCGACACGGACAAGAACCGCACCGTTTCCGTGGAACATAAAATCACCGCGATCCCGACGGTCATCATCTTCAAGGGCGGCGAGGTCGCCAAGAAGTTTGTCGGGCTGACGAACAAGCAGGATCTCGAAGCGGCGCTCAAAGAGCTCACCGCTCCGGCCTAATCCTCCGCGTTCGACGAAGTATCATCACCTACCCCCGCGTCCGCACGAGCCGGCGCGGGGGTGTTTATTGCGCCGCGCCGAGCCCACCCGCCGCTGGTCAACGCATCTTTCCGGTGCAACGCCCACATCAGCACGCCTACCCCGCCGATCACCATCAGCGAACTGAGCCATTGCCCGCGGCTCAGCCCCGCGATGCGCGCAGCTTCACCGAAGTGCGCGTCTGGTAAACGCCAGAATTCTGTGAAGACCCGCCCCGCGCCGTACACCATCAGGAACCACGCGAGGATCACGCCGTCTCGGCGCGGCTTGCGCCAGATCCACCACAACACCCCGCCAAGAATCAACCCCTCGCCCACCGCCTGATAGAGCTGCGAGGGATGTCGTACGCTCAGCAGCGGCTCGACCAGCCGGCGTACCTCGCCGTTCGCCTCGTTTGTCTGGTACCACTCGCCGAGGCGCGCACACGCCGACTCGATCGGCTCGCCGGGCTGCGCCTGCGCGAGCATCATTGCGTCTGCCTGCTGGATCGCATCCCACCCGCTCTCGCCCGGGCGTTCCTTCAGTTCCTGCCAGAACCGCACGCCGTACCACGGGGCGGTTTCCGAAACGCCCGGTTTCTGGATTATTTTCCCCAGCAGTTCGCCGTTTACAAAGTTCGCGAGGCGCCCGAGCAGCAACCCCGCCGGCGCGACGAGGCAGGCCGCGTCCAGCAGGTGCACCATGGATATCTTCATCCGGCGCGCGCTCCACCACAGCACGAGCAACACGCCGATCATCCCACCGTGGCTCGCCATGCCGCCCTCGTTGACGCGCAGCACACCCCAGAACGGTAGATCTCCTGAAAAATCGGTCAACAGATCGCGCCGATAGATCAGCACATACCCCAGCCGCCCGCCGATAAACACGCCGAACAGCCCGATACTCAGGATCAGATCGATCACCCGGTCCTGCTCGAACCGCACCCACCCTCGCTTCGCCATGATGCGCAACAGCAACACCGCGATCACGAATCCTGCGAGGTACGCGAGCCCGTACCAGTAGATCGTGAGCGGCCCGAGACGCAGCGCGACCGAGTCGAGCGAGTGTGTCCATGCTCCGAGGAGTGTTACCACCCACCTATCGTAGCCGCATGCGCCCCGCGCTGTCCTGCGTACACTGGGGTCCATGGTGCCCGCGAATATCGCTGTTCTCATCGGTGCGCAGCTCGTCCTGGTTGCGCTGCCCGCGGTCACACTCGCGTGGCTGCTCCGGCACGCCGGGCTGCCGGGCGGTCGCACCGCCGCCGCGATCCTCGCCGGCATCGTTGTTTCTGTCCTGGCGGGCTCCAGCGTGCTCGCAACTGCGCGCCCCGAGATCCATTCCCCCATCATCTTGGGCGGGCACGCCGAGCACGAGCAGATCGTCGAGCTCGTTGCGCGCCAGCGCACCGAAACCGTTGCACTCAGAGCCGCTGGCGTTTCCGAACAGGCGATCATCGAGGCGAAAGCCCGTCATGCCGAACAGCGCGTCCCGCTCTTCGAGGCGATGAGCACCGCGCGACACGAGCACCGCGAGCGACTGAACTGGCTCGCGATCGCGTTCGCTGCGATGCACATCCTGCTTGTCATGCCCACCGTGATCCCGCGGACGCGATCCGCCTTCCGCCGAGATGTTTCGGCGCTCGTCTCCAACAAATTTCTGGGCGTGCGCCTCGGGCTCATGGTCGCGCTGTGCGCGACTGCAGTCCCGTTTTCCGTCGGGCTCGCGATGTTGTACCCGGTGAGCAGCGCTCTCGGAATCGGCGTGCTGTTCGGGATCGGCGGGCTCGCCGCAACGATAGTCGGTCTGCCGTTCGCTGCTGCGGCGGTGGCGTTGCTGGTCTCGCTCGCCGTGCTCGTGCCAGTTGCGTACTCCCCGCAGGTCTACGTGGTGGGCAGCGCACTGCTTGTGTCGATGCTCCTCGTGACCGGTTTGCCGCCCGCCGTGATCAGACGCTGGCGTTCACCGTTCTTCCGATTCGCGAGCGCGGCGATCCTCCCCGCGATGGTCGCGCTTGCGCTCGTCCCCTTCGAGTACCACGCATTCACAAACCAGCGCGAGTTCTGGATCGTGCTCATCCTCGCGGTGATCTGGTCCTCGGACGGCAGATGGTTCGCCGCGGCCCTCGCCGCACGCATTACATGCCCCGCGGGTTCACCCGAGCGAGAGAACCCGTGGCAGCTCGCAACCTCGTTGCTCGATGCCGGTGCCGCGACCGCGCAGATCATTACCGCGATGGTGCTCACCGCGAGCGGGGTTATCCCGGGGTACGTCCTGCCCGCAGCCGTCGCGGGCGCGGCATTGATCGAGCTGACCCGCGGCGCACGCGCATGGATTGTCCGGGTCATCGAGTTCCAGAAGAAGCTCGAAGACGAGTCCGCCGATCGGCGTGATCCCTAGTCCTCGATCAGCCCGAGCTGCCTGTATTTCTCGCGGTATTTCTCCGCGAGCACCGTCTGCTTGCTGCTCAGATCGATCACCCGCCCATCGATCAGCGCGAGCTCGACAGTCGTCGTTACTTCCAGCGGGCTGCCGTCAGTCACGATCAATGTCGCACTCTTGCCGGCCTCGATCGACCCGAGGCGGTCATCCACACCCAGCATCTCCGCGGCCCCGAGTGTGATCGCGCGCACCGCCGCGTCGTGCGCCAAGCCGTGACGCACCGCGCTCGCCGCGTGGTAGGGCAGGTTCCGCTCGTGCGGCGTCTGAAAACTCCCGCCCGTTGTCGCGAGGCACCACGAGACCCCCGCCGCTTCAAGCGCCGCCGGCCCGCTGTAGATCACGTCGTAGTCCGAATCCCTCCGCTTGGGCATCCGGTGCGTGCCGGTGTAGATCACGCCCACCCCGTGCTGCGCGAGCAATGTCGCTGCAAGCGGCGCGTCGCGCCCGCCGACGATGACAATATCGAGTTCCCTTTTCATACCCCACGCGATTACCGCTTCGATCTGATCGAGTTCCTGTGCGCGCACGAACACCCGCCCGCCATCCCGCAGCGCGTCGCGCATCGCTTCCCAGCGCAGGTCCACCGGGAGCGAATCATCCGCGCCCTTCGCGTCGAGGTACGCCCCAGCGAGGTCGAACGCCTCGTCGATCGCGCGTATGTTTTTTTCGATCTCCTTGCGCTGCTCGTCGAAGGACTTCGTGCTCCACCACCTGCCGCTCACGCGCATGTTGGGCCAGTTCACGATCAGTCCCGCCGCGCCATCGATCGACAGATCCTCCCACGTCCACCCGTCCATCCGGATCACACCCGCCCGCCCGGGGATCGAGCCGCCCGCCGGGAAGACGCCGCACGTCAGCACCCCGTTCAGGCGCGTCACGGGGATCACCGTCGAATCCGGGTTCACGCTCACCGCCGCACGCACCTCGGGCGTGATCGAGCCGACCTCCGCGTAGTCGCGCGTCGCGCGCACCGCGCCGATTTCTATCAGCCCCATCACCGTGTTCGCGCCGATCAAACCGGGGTACACGTGGCGACCCGCAGCGTCCACCACCGTCCATTCGTCCACGCCCTCCATTGACTTCACGAAGTCGCGCGCCGCGTCTGTCTCCCCGACAAATAGGATTATTCCATCGGCGACGACGACCGTGCCATCCTCGATGGTCCCGCCCGAGACCGTATGCACCGTCCCGCCGATGATCGTCAGCGGCTTGTCCTGCGCCGGCGCTTTTACCGTCAGATCCTGCGCAAGAGCCGGGGCAGCCACAAAGAACAACATCAATATATTCAGTGTCATCCGCATCTCAGTTGCTCCTCCGGAACACGCTGTGTATCCCGCACCCGCAATCGCCGCACCGCGCGTCGTACGGATCGAGCCCGTTCGTGATCAGGTAGTCGTACCGCATCTCCAGCAACTCCACGGACGGATCGGGCGGCGGCGAATCCACCATCTCCTGTTTGCTCTCGTCGCCATCCGCCGAGTCGGAGTCTTTGTCGTCCTTGTCCTGCGCGAGCAGGCTCTGGATCAACCTCCGGCGTTCTATGCCGATTTTTTCGCGGTGCGCCACGTCTTCTTCGAGCGAGAAGTACCTGCGCCCGTCGATCCATGTCTGCTCACACCGGCTCATCGAACTCAGCGGATCACCCGACCAGATCACAAAGTCCGCATCTTTGCCCGCTTCGAGCGACCCGACGCGCCCCTCGATCCCCAGCTGGATCGCCGGGTTGAGCGTGACAAACTTGAGCGCCTCGCTCCGCTCCACGCCGCCGTATTTCACTGCCTTTGCCGCCTCGACATTCATCCGACGCGCGAGCTCGTCCGAGTCGGAGTTGAACGAAACGACAACGCCGACCTCGTGCATGATCGCACCGTTCTCCGGGTTCGCGTCGAACACCTCGAACTTGTACGCCCACCAGTCGGAGAACGACGACCCGCCCCGCGCATGCTCCCTGATCGCCTCCGCCACCTTGTACCCCTCCAGCACATGCTGGAACGTTCCGATGGTGAAGCCGAACTCGCCCGCGACGCGGCACAGCATCAGGATCTCGTCCTGGCGGTAGCTGTGGCAGTGCACGAGCCGTCGCCCTTCGATGATCTCCGCGAGCGCTTCGAGTTCCATGTCGCGCCTGAAGGGCTGCTTGTCGCGCTCCGCAATTACTCCTGCGCGGGCGTACTCCCGCGCCGCGGTGAACCGGTCGCGGATAATCGTTTCCACCCCCATCCGCGTCTGCGGGTAGCGCGTCGTGTGCTTTTCACCCCAGTTCGATTGTTTCACGTTCTCTCCGAGCGCAAACTTGATCCCCCCCGGTGCGCCGTCGAAGCGCATCTCGTCCGGGTGGCGTGCGCCCCAGCGCAGTTTCACGATCGAGTTCTGCCCGCCGATCGGGTTCGCCGAGCCGTGCAGCTGGTTCACCGTTGTGAGCCCGCCCGCCAATTCGCGGTACCAGTTCACGGAGTCCGGGTTGATCACATCGAAAATCCGAACCTCCGCTGTCACCGCCTGCGTCCCCTCGTTCACGCCCCCCGAGATCCCCGTGTGCGAATGGCAATCGATCAGCCCCGGGGTCACATGCTTGCCCGTCGCGTCGATCACGTCGATCCCCGCGAGATCCATTTCGAGCGACGCCAGCTCGTCGGCGTCGAACACACCAGCGACCTTGCCATCCTGAAAGAGCACCGCGCCGTTTTCGATAATCCCCCTCTCGCCGCTCGTCCAGACCGTCGCACCGCGTACCAGCACATCCCGCTGCGACGGCTGCCCGCTCAATCCGTACGCGCCGAGCGGGTACGTTAGCTCCGCGAGTTCCGGTGTCTCTTCCGCAACTTCATCTTCTTCCGATCCAGCATCATCATCGCCGATATCCAGACCGCGCTCCGCAACGTACCGCGCCACCGTTCCGTCCGGGTGCTCGGTGATGATCCGCATCTCATCGCCTGACACCCGCGCCGAAAAAAGCATCACGCCGTCATCGCCCTCACCGATAAGGTCCGCTGTGTCGAAGACCCAATCAATGTTCGGCGGATCGATGCGTATATCCTGCCCCTCCACCTCCTCGGGATCCTCCACCGCACCCTCGTCTTGCGCGTACACGAACGCTACCGCCTTCTCTTCGATCGTGAGCGTCCCGATCGGATCGCCCGCCTCGCTCGCCACCGACCACTCGCCGACGTGCGCATCCTCCTTGGCGCGCTCGATCTCGTACCGCCGCCCATCGATCCACACATCCCGGATCGTCCGTTCCTCGTCGAACAGCCCGCCGTCTACCACAACCAGATTCGCACTCATCCCCTGCGCAACCCGGCCCATCCGCTCCTCCACCCCGAGCAGCCGCGCCGGGCGCTTCGTGAGCATCGCCAGCGCCGCGTCTTCATCGAGCCCCGCCTTGATTGCACGGCGTATGTTTTTATAGAACGATTCCTTGTCATCCCCCTTGTCCCGAAGCTTCGCGCTGGTGAGCGATATATCCAACCCCGCTTCTTCCAGCCGGCGCAGGTTTGTCGGAGACTGTTCCCACTCCAGCATCCGCCGAAGAGAGACCACATCGCGCTCGCCCCGCGTCCCGATCCGCGGCGGCGGGATCATCGTCACCGGCACGACCATCGCCGCGTCCACATCTGCGATTGCGTCGATCCTGCGAAACTCCGTGCCCGATCCGACAACCGCGAACCGCCTGCCGAACTCGTTGGCGATCTTCGCGACCCGCAGCACATCCAGCTCGTTGGCGGTGTCGAAGAGCAGCGTCCCGTTTTTTCCAAGGGCCACCAGCGTGTCCGCGGGCTCGGGCCTCGCGTGCCGTGATGGAGCACCCTCGTGCGCAGAAACCGCAGTACCGTACCACCGCGCGTCCGCGAGCGTCTGCCGGATCAGCGCGATCGCGCCCATTTTCGAACTCGGATACTGCCCGCTGTTCCATGCGCCCGTCTCAAGCGAGACTGCGTCGAACACATCCCGCTTGATCACCGTCGCCTCGACGCGCCCGGGCACGTTGTCCTCCCCGAGCGATACCACCGCGCTCCGCCCGCGGAACACGCCCTTGCCCGGCACTGCGTGCGCAACCGCGAACCCGAGCTTGCGCAATTTCTTGCGCCCGTCCGCGCCGAGCCCCCCGCCGTCCAGCGCGCCCCGCTCGCCCGTCACACTTTTATTCCAGTGCCGCCCGGGCGCATCGCCGTCCGCCTCGGGCAACTCGATCGGTGCGTACGCCTCGATCAACCCCGGGTAGATCGTGAGCCCGTCGCACTCCCACACCCGCGCGCCCGCCGGCGGTTCGCCATCTTCTATAACCGATTCGATCACCCCGCCCCGCACCACAACGGTCGCGCGATCAAGCTCCACCCCCGCCTCGATCACCACCCGCCCGCCGACGAGCGCGTGGTACCCGGGGTCAACATGCTTGGGCCCGTTCACCGGAGCGACGGGCTGCCCCGAGGTCTCCCACACACCCACCCAGAGCGTCGCGCCCAACACACACCCCGCAACGACATGCCACATCCGCTTTATGTAGAAATTCCGCATCCGCACAGCCTAGCCGAACACGGAGTGCACATCTTCATTCGAGAGGTGCCCGCAAGCCCCTGCCAGAAAATAGTCCCGCTGCGCGTCAGCTCGCCGCTTTGATAATGTCGTTGAAAATATCCATGGTGACCGCACCATTACTCACATTGCCAGGTGTGTTCGCATCTAAGTAATAGAGTGCCCGTTGGCGGTCTGAGTTGTGCATTTCGAGGAACAACTCGTCTGAGCCGCCGGAGTGTAAAATAAAATCACCGCGTGCCTGCGCTGGCACGACGGGGTTCGCCTTGATGTCTTTCGGAAATGCCGGATGTCCGAGCAGCGCACGTATCGAAAATGGAATATTGGAACTACGGATGCCTCGGGTATCGAGCAGGCTACCCGAGGATTGTCGAACAGTCTTGTAATACCCGCTATTGGCTTCGAAGTAGAACCACGCGCTCCCACCCGACGAATCAAATTCCATAAATGAAGCCGATGAGCCAGCAAACTCGTCCTTGATCCACAACGCGATCGGCGAACCCCAACCATCAAGAATGTCCGGCATGAGGTCTTCGTCGTCGGCCGGTTCCCCGTCACTATCGTTGTAGTTCTGCTTGAGCGGATCCGCAGCCTTGATCAGGCTGCCCGACCCGGTGAGATACCCCGGGCCGTCGGGCGAACCAATTGCTAAAGTATCGATCTTGATCTTGTCGCCCGGGTCACCAACTTCGATCTCGATGATGCCGAGATCCCCGTTCACCGTGGCACTCGGATCCGCGATCCCACCAGCAAGTTCAAGGATCGCATTTTCCATCACCGTAAACCCACTAGCCGGGACGCGGGCAAGCTGTTGTTGACTCAGATACCCCGGCAAGCGATTGTTGTCCGTGCGGAACGCCTGCACCGCCGTCGTCACCACCGTCATCGTGGATTCCGTCTTCGCTTTCCGTGCGGCTCTTCGTGCAGCACCAAGCCCGGGCACGAGCAGCCCGATCAGCACAACAATGATCCCGATGACCACCAGCAACTCCGTCAGCGTGAACCCGCTGCGCCCGTCCGATCCAACACCCTGCGCTCGATTACCCTGCATCGTCATCTCCTCAAACAAGCCCTCGGAACCCCGCCGTACCCTCCGCCAGCCCACAACCATACCCCACTCCCCTATTCGCAGCCCCTCCCGTTCCTGATCCAAGAACCTCCACCCGCC
>JAJDDG010000074.1 GCA_029260435.1 Phycisphaerales bacterium
GGGGAGTAGCGCGAGCCGCGGTAGGACTGTCGGAAGAGTTCGGGGATCTTCGGGGAGTCGTCTGCACCGATGCCGAGTTCGGCGCGCATGCGTTTGTGCCAGCATTCGGCGAGCGCTTCGGCGCACTCGACGCCGATGCCGTGCATGTAGAGGTACTCGGTGTAGTCGTTTGCTTCGAAGAGTTGTTGTGCGATCTCGGAAATCTTCTGGCCCATGGTGACACAAGAGAGGGCGAGGATATCTTTCTCGCCAGAATCGGTTGAGCGGAAGAAGTCTGCGATGCAGAGGGATTTTTTGCCTTGTTGGCGGGGGAAGGTGAAGCGCTCGATCTCGCGGGAGGCGTCTTCGGGGTCGAAGACGAGGAGGTCGTTGCCATCGGATTGAACGGGGTAGTAGGCGTAGACCACGGCGGGTTGCAGGAGTTGTTCGGTTATGCAGCGCTGCTTGATGCGCTCGAAGGTCGGGTAGACGGTTTCTTCGAGGAGCTGCTGGTATTGCTCGGTGGTTGTTGAGCCTCGGCGGAACTGCCACTGCCCGCGGAAGAGGGCGGTGGTGTTGATGAATGGGAAGATGTCCGAAAGCGAGATGTCTTTGATGACGCGCGAGCCCAGGAATGGCGCGGCGGGGATGGGTGTATCGCGCGCGACCAGTGAGCGGGTTGGCGCTTCGACTACGGCTGTTGCGCTCTGCTTGGATTGCTCGAAGGCTTCGGCTTTGTCCGCCTGTTTTGCTTTGGAGCGGGCGATTGTTTTTTCGGCGGCGGAGCGTTTGTTGAGGCGCTCTTCGATCTCGGTGTTGAGTTCGGCGGCTTTGCCTGTGGTGAGGAGGTCCATGGTGCGGAGGCCGTCGAAAGCGTCTTTGCCGTAGTAGAGCTCGCCTTCGTAGACGGAGCGGAGGTGGCCTTCGCAGTAGTGTCGGGCGAGGGCGGCGCCGCCCAGGATGACGGGGACCTCGATGGACTGGGTGTTGAGCTCGGCGAGGTTTTCTTC
Source organism: Phycisphaerales bacterium (assembly GCA_029260435.1). Classification (GTDB taxonomy): domain Bacteria; phylum Planctomycetota; class Phycisphaerae; order Phycisphaerales; family UBA1924; genus OFTM74. The sequence continues at coordinate 990 of JAJDDG010000074.1, forward strand.
CATGACGTTGACGGATTTGACGAGGAGCCCGGAGAGCCCGATGGCGTCGGCTTTGGTTTCGCGCCAGGCGTCGAGGATGTTGGCGATGGTTTGTTTGATGCCGATGTTGTGGACGGTGTAGCCGTTGTTGGTGAGGATGATGTCGACGAGGTTTTTGCCGATGTCGTGGACATCGCCCTTGACGGTGGCGAGGACGATCGAGCCCTTTGTTTCGCCCTCCGCTCTTTGCATGAGCGGTTCGAGGTGCGCGACGGCTTGCTTCATGACCTCGGCGGACTGGAGGACGAAGGGGAGCTGCATCTGCCCCGAGCCGAAGAGGACGCCGACGGTTTTCATGCCTTCGAGGAGGTGGTCGTTGATGATTGAGAGCGGCGCGTATTTGGTGAGCGCTTCTTCGAGGGTATCTGTCAGGCAGTCTTTTTCGCCGTCGATGATATGGGTGCGGAGGCGGTCTTCGATGGTCTGATCGTCGGTTTTTTCTTCTGTTGTTGTCGCGTCGGCGTCTGTGAAGAGCCCGATGAAGTGCGCGAGGGGGTCGTGCGATTCGTCGGTGACGCCCTCGGGGAGCCCGGTGCCGCCCGCGGATTCGGCGCGCTTATCGGAGATCAGGTCGTGCGCCGCGGCGAGTTGCTCTTCGGGGACTTTGTTGAGCGGGATGATCTTCGAGGCGTGGACGATGGCGCTGGTCATGCCGGCGTTGACGAGTTCGTGGAGCAGGACGGCGTTGAGCACGACGCGGGCGGCGGGCTTGAGCCCGAAGGAGACATTCGAGAGCCCGCAGGTGAGCTGGACCTCGGGGAAGCGCTCCGCGATGCGCTTTGTGCCCTCGATGAGTTCGAGTGCGCTGCGCCGGTCGGTGTCCATGCCTGTCGAGATAGGGAGGACGAGTGGGTCGATAAAGATGTCGGAGATGGGGATGTTGTGGACGGTTGTGGCACGCTCGATCGCGCGGGATGCGATCTCGAGCTTGCGGTCGGCGGTGCGGGCCATGGCTTGCTCGGGGTCTTCATCGATGGTGCCGATGACGATCCCCGCGGCGAATGTGCTGGCGAGTGCGCAGATGGCATCGAATTTGTCGTCGCCGTCCTCGAAGTTCGCGGAGTTGATGATCGCCTTGCCTGAGGCGCGCTGGAGCCCGGCCTCGATGTTGGCGGGCTGGGTGGAGTCGAGCATGAGTGGGGCATCGACCTGGCGGACGAGGCGAGAGACCACCTCCTGCATGTCTGCTGCGTTATCGCGCCCGGCGTAATCGACATTGATATCGAGGACGTGCGAGCCGTCGCGGAGTTGTTGGCGGGCGAGCGAGACGATGCCGTCCCAGTCTTCGGCTTCGAGGAGCTGCTTGAACTTGCGCGAGCCGGATGCGTTGCAGCGCTCGCCGATGATGAGGAAGGAGGTGTCCTGCCGGTAATCGGTGGGGTTGTAGAGCGAAGCGCACGATGGCGCGGGGAGGGTGACGGTGCGCTGCGGGCGGTCGCACTTTGCGACAGCCTGCGCGAGGGTGCGGATGTGTTCGGGCGTGGTGCCGCAGCATCCGCCGACCATGGAGACGCTGTGGTGCTCGATGAACTTGCGGACGGCCTCGGTGAAGGGTTCGGGTTGGAGTGGGTATTCGGTTTTGCCATCGACGAGGGCGGGGAGCCCGGCGTTGGGGTAGACGGTGACATGGCGGTCCCAGTGGTGCGCGAGGTACTGGATGTACTCACTCATCTCGGTGGGGCCGGTTGCGCAGTTGAGCCCGAGCGAGAGGATGGGCATGGTGCGGAGCGTCGCGGCGGCGGCTTCGATGGTGGTGCCGAGGAGCATGGTGCCCTGCTGCTCGATGGTGACGGAAACACAGATGGGGATGTCGTCGGTTGATTTGTTCGCTTCTTCGAGTGCGATGAGGCAGGCGTTGACGGCGCACTTCACCTGCTGGATGTCCTGGCATGTTTCGATGAGCAGGGCATCGACACCGCCCGCGATGAGCCCGCGTGCCTGCTCGGCATAGGAGTCGAGCATCGTGGGCCAGTCGGTGTTGGCGAGTGTGATGAGCTTGGTGCCCGGGCCCATGGAGCCGAGCACGAAGCGGGGCTTGTCTGGAGCGGCGAACTTGTCGCAGGCTTCGCGCGCGATGCGCGCGGCGGCTTCGTTGAGCGAGAAGGTTTCGTCTTGCAGGTCGAACTCGGCGAGGACGAGTTTGTTCGAGCCGAATGTGTCGGTCTCGACGCAGTCGCACCCCGCGGCGAGGAAGGATTCGTGGATCTCGAGGATGACATCGGGTCTGGTGCGCGCGAGGATGTCGGTGCAGTTCTCGCACCCCTCGTAGTCGCGCTCGGTGTCGAGGTCGTAGTTGTAGATGGAAGTGCCCATGGCGCCGTCGAGGACGAGGGTGCGATCGGCGAGTGCTTGGGCGAATAGCGAGGGCATGGGTCGGGACTCCGGTTGGCGGCGGGACAGATGCTGAGAGGATATCGGTGATGGGCAGTTTGATCCATCCGTTTATCCGGATGAATAGGTAGATACTGGGTTGGCCTGTGCGGGGTGTATCGGGACGGGTCGGGATGTGTCTGTGACGGTACTATCGGGCTTTGGTGGCAAGTGATAGGAGACGAGGGCTTTGAGCGAGTACGCGATCAATCTGAAGGGGGTCACCAAGCGGTTCCGCGACAAGGTGGCGGTGCGGGATCTGGATCTGCAGGTGCCGAGCGGGAGCCTGTGCGGGTTTTTGGGCCCGAACGGTGCGGGGAAGACAACGACGATCCGCATGGTGATGTCGATCTTCTATCCGGATGAGGGGGAGCTGAGCGTCCTGGGCAGGGCGAGCGCAGAGGAGAGTAAGGACAAGATCGGGTACCTGCCCGAGGAGCGGGGCGTCTACAAAAAAATGCGGGTCGGCGAGTTTCTGGCGTACATCGCGAAGCTCAAGGGGATGGGCAAGGGCGGGCTCAACAAATCCATCGAGGACTGGCTCGAAAAAATCGGGCTGCCCGAGACCCGCAAGAAGCGGTGCGAGGAACTCTCCAAAGGGATGCAGCAGAAGGTGCAGTTCCTAGCGTCGATCATCCACGACCCCGAGCTGATCATTCTTGACGAGCCGTTCTCCGGGCTGGACCCGGTGAACGCGCGCCTGCTCCGCGAGTTGATCGATGAGCAGCACAAGATGGGCAAGACAATCATCTTCTCGACGCACGTGCTGCATCAGGCGGAGCAGATCTGCCAGCGGGTCTTCATGATCAACAACGGGCGCAAGATTCTCGATGGGCCTCTCGAAGGGATCTACGCGAGGTTCGACCCGAAGACGGTGATTATCGAGGCGAGCGACGGCGAATCGATCGGCGATCGGATCGCAACGTTCGAGGGCGTGCGGAGTGTGAGCGCGAGCGCGGGCAGCGCGGTCGAGCTGCACCTGAATGATGGTGCGGACCCGGGCGACGTGATGCGTCGGCTCATGAGCGAGCTGCCTCTGCGGCGCGTCGAGCTGCGCCGGGCGACTCTCGAAGATATTTTCGTGGGGCTTGTTGATCCGGGTGATTCGGAGGATTCGGTGCGTGCGGCGCTGACTGAAACAGCAACGGCAGGGGGTGTGTCATGAGCAGGGTGCTTGCATGCGCGTGGCGCGAATACAAGGCGACAGCGGGGACGAAGGCGTTTTTGCTGGGAACATTCGGCGTGCCGGTGCTGATTACCGGGATACTGATTGTTGCGGTGGGGTCGAATCTGTTTGAGAAAGGGGCTCGTACGGTTGAGGGTGAGATTGTGGTGATCGATGCCACCGAGGAGCGTTTCGTCTCGACGGGGCTCGAGACGTTTTTCTCTGAAGAGGTACAGCGGGAACTGATGGAGGAGAAGAAGGCTGAAGCTCGTAAGGAGCTTGCAAAGAAGGTTCCTGAGGGGATGGCAAGCGATGCGGAGATTGAACAGGGTGTGGCTTTCATTGCGCCGCAAGTTCTGATGGACGTGAACGTGCGCCGGGTCGCATCGGAAGGTGGTGCGATTGAGGCAGAGAAAGAAAAACTTAAAATAAATGGTGGGCCGCTCGCGTTGATCGTTGTCAATGAGCGTGCTTTGGAGTCGCGGGACAGCGCGCAGGAAGATGTGCTTGCCGAGGCAAAGAAGAGCGGGGAGGACGTCGATGACCGCTTGCGTGCGTTGCCAGGTCACTATGCACTGTACCACCGGCCCACGCTTGATCACGAGCGGGTGGGCGACATCATGAATGAGGTGGACCGGCTCATTGTGGATGAGCGGCTGATCCGCACTGGGCACGAGGTTGATGTGGTGCGGGAGATGATGCTCCACCCGCGGACTGTTTCTCGGAGTGTCAGCGAAGAGGGTGAGATTCGATCGGGTGGCGCGGCAGCGGTGCAGGAATTAATGCCGATCGCGTTCCTGATGCTGCTCTGGATCAGCGTGTTTACGAGCGGGCAGTACCTGCTGATGAGCACGGTGGAGGAGAAATCGAGCCGCGTGATCGAGGTGCTTCTGTCGGCGATCTCCCCAATGCAGATCATGCTCGGAAAAATCATGGGGCAGGGCGCGATCGGGCTGACCATTCTGCTCGTGTACGGCGGTGTGGGCTTGTTCACCGCGAGCACATTCAAGTTCTTGGGCATGATCCCGCTTGAATCACTCGGGTGGTTGTTGCTGTACTTCGTCATGGCGTATGGAGTTGTGGCGTCGATGATGGCGGCGATCGGCTCCGCTGTGAACGATGTGCGCGAGGCGAGCGCGTTGATGACGCCGGTGATGATGGTATTGGTCATCCCGATGATCTTGTGGATGCCGATCTCGCAAAACCCAATGGGACTCTTTGCGCGGACGATGAGCTTCGTGCCGCCGATGACACCCTTTGTGATGGTGGTGCGGGTCGGTCAGCCCGGTATCGAGATCCCGATGTGGGAGATGATCGCGACGGGCTTCGCTGGGTTGCTCGGGGTGGTGTTTATGGTGTGGGCAGCGAAGAAGATCTTTCGCGTCGGGATCCTGATGTACGGGCAGCCGCCGTCGGTGATGGGGCTGATCAAGTGGCTCAGGTACGCGTGACGTGGAGTGGTGGCAGGCGATCATTCTCGGGCTGGTCGAAGGGATCACGGAGTACCTCCCGGTCTCGTCTACCGGCCACCTGATTATGACCAACGCGCTGCTCGGGCTCGACGAGCCCGAGGAGATCAAGGCGGCGGCGGATACGTTCGCGATCGTGGTGCAGGGCGGGGCGATCCTCGCGGTGCTCGGGTTGTACCGCGCGCGGGTGCTGCAGATGATCCGCGGGCTGCTGGGCAAAGATGACATCGGGCGCAGGCTCGCGATCAACCTGATCATCGCGTTCATCCCGGCGGCGGTGCTGGGCGTCTTGCTGGATTCGTATATCGAGAAACATCTGTTCAACACACCATCGGTGCTGCTCGCACTCGCGCTGGGCGGGGTGTGGATGATCTGGCTCGACTGGTGGCGCGCCAAGAAGGGGGGCGGCGAGCGCATCGAGCTCACGATCGAGCAGCTCGACTGGAAGCACGCGCTGGGGATCGGGTTCATGCAGTGCGTCGCGATGTGGCCCGGCACATCACGCTCGATGATGACCATCGCTGGCGGTACGCTATTGGGAATGAAACCGAAGGACGCGGCGGAGTTCAGCTTCCTGCTGGGGTTGCCGACGCTGGGCGGGGCGTGCGTCTACAAACTCGCCAAAAACCTGAGGGCGTCGAGCGACGCGGGCAGCGCGAATTTCATCGAGCAGCTCGGGTGGATGAGCGTGCTGATCGGGATTGTGGTGGCGACGGTGAGCGCGGCGATCGCGATCAAGTGGCTTGTCGGGTTCCTCAACAAGCACGGGCTCGCGATCTTCGGGTGGTACAGGCTCGCGCTATGCGCGGTGCTGGGGGGTTTGATCGGCGCGGGGTTGGTGTCGCTCTAGCCGGCGTCGGTTGATTGGACGGGCATGCCGACCGGGCGGGCGCGCTCTTCGTTGGGCGGCTCCATCCAGGGGATGATCTTCTCGACCCATGTCGGGGAGCGTGAAAAGACGGGGTATTCGTAGTCGCGCCGTTCGGCGAAGGGATCGGTGGCGGCTTGACGCCAGGCGACCCACTCGCGCACGTCGTAGCGGAAGTCCTGCCCGGTGAGGGTCTTGAGGGACCATTTCGCGGCGCGGTTCACAGTCAGATCGCGGTCGTCGAGCGCCGAGATGAGCCCTTCGAGGACAACCGCCTCGGCGTACTGCCCCAGCGCGCGCGCCGCGGCGGCGCGGACCTCGGGCTGGCTTTCTTTTTCCGTATCGAGGCGTTCGAGAAGCGGGTCGATCGTCGCGGTGTTGTGCAGGCGCTGGAGCCCGCGGGCGCTCTCCCACCGGAGGAGGCGGTCTCCGTCGTCCAGATGTTCGGCGATCCGCTCCGCGTCTTCGGTGGTGCCGTGCAGCGCGAGCGCGCGGACCGCGACCGCGCGGACGGCGGGGTCTTCATCGTTGAGGGCGAGACGGTAGACATCGATATAGACGCGCTCGCCGCCGAAGGGTTGGTTGGCGAGGATGAGCATGCCTCGGGCGCGTTTGTCCGCGTCGTACGGGTCCACCGCCCACGCCGCGGCTTCGGTCGGGGTGGGCCCGGAAAAGGCACCGAGGATGGAGTTGGTGTCAGCTGTTGCACCGCCCAGACCTTCGCACCCGGAGAGGGCTACGGGCGCAGCGGCGAGTGAGCACGCGATGAGCAGGGTCGATATGCGGCACGGGGTGCGGGTGATGGGCATGGCGGAAAGTGTAGTGGAGAAGGGGCGGGGGCGGTTCATTGATGGGTAGTGCGGAAGAGGGCGTGCGCTCCGATGACGTGGTTGATGACGCGCCGCGCCGAGGCGTTGATCTGGGGGGTTTGGTCCTCGGCGGGTGGGAGCTGGGGCGCGGCGAGCGCCTCGATGGAAGAGCGTACGCCGGCGGTGAGCGCGCGAAGGTTGTACCCGCCTTCGAGGGCGAACACGGTGCGGCGATGGGCGAAGTCGTCACCGATCCGCCGCGTCTCGCGGGCGATCTCGGAGAACCCCTCGTCGGTGACATCCATCTGCGCGAGCAGGTCCGCGGCGTGGGCGTCGTACCCGGTGCTGGCGAGCAGGATGTCCGGCTCGAACCACTCGGCGGCGGGGCGGGCGATCGCGCGCAACACACCGAGGTACTCGTGATCACCCGAGCCGGGCGGGAGCGGGACGTTGATCGTGCGCCCCTCGGCCCCGGGTGCGCCGGTTTCTTCGACGGCACCGGTGCCGGGCCAGAGCGGAGACTGGTGGATGGATAGCACGAGGATGTTCGCTCGGCGGTCAAGAAGGTGGGCGGTGCCGTTCGCGTGGTGGACATCCCAGTCGAGGATCATGACGCGCCGCGCACGCCCCGATCGGATGAGGTCGTCCGCAGCGAGGGCTAGATTCGAAAAGAAGCAGAAGCCCAGCGCGTGCGCGCGTTCGGCGTGGTGCCCGGGTGGGCGGACCAGCGCGAAGGCGGCGCTGTGCGCACCCTCTATCACGAGGTGCGCAGCCCGGCGGACGCCGCCCGCCGCGAGGAGTGCGCAGTCCACGGTGCGCTCGGAGGTGCGCGTGTCGGCGTCGAGCTGGGCACGCTTGTCGCGTAGCGAGAGCACACGATCGACATACGCATTGTCGTGCAGCGTGCGCGGATAGTCGTCTGGTGCGGGTTCGCATGGGACGAACGACGCGGCGGGGATGGGGTTGTGTGTGAGGTCGTCGAGGATCGCCCGGAGGCGTTCGGGCCGCTCGGGGTGCGCGGGGCCCGGGTCGTGCTCGATCATTTTCGGGTCGGTGACGAGCGCGACGGATCGGCGGGGGGTGGGCATCGGGCGCAGGTATAGCAGGGCGGAGATTGGAGTGGGGTGATGTTGGATGGTGGGAGAGGAGGGGGAAAAGGCCGCGGTGGGATTCGAACCCACGAATAACGGATTTGCAATCCGTCCCCTTAGACCACTTGGGTACACGGCCGGGCTGGGTCGTCGATTATGAGCGCGCCGGAGGGAGGTGTCCAGCACAAAGGGCATCGGCGGGAGGGCGGGACGGCTTGAGATAGGGAAACGAGGACCTGAGGGGGGGCCGGGCCGATAGACTTTGGAGTATGAAACACGCGAATCGGACGTTCATTGGGGCAATTGCAGCGATCTGGCTCGGGATAGCAGCGCCCGGGGTCATGGGGCAGGCAGAGGGCGAGGAAACCTTTGACGAGGTGGTAGAGGTCAGCCCGGTCGAAGACGGCGGTCGGGCGGACGAGCTGATCGAGCGTGCCGCAGCTTCGGGACGCAAGGCGCGGGTCGTGGCGGACGGGCGATTCCTGGTGGGGGTGCGTGGTCGTCTGGAGCGGGTGGCCGACCAGCAATGGGAGGTGGTGATCGAGAACAGCGCGGCGCTCGGGATCGATTCCACACGGATGGTCATGCACCCATCGGCCCGCCTGATGGAGATGGGGCGGATCGCAAGCGGCCGGTCTCATGGCGTGGGGTTCGAGATCAACGGGCAGGTATTTTTGTACAAGGGCAAGAACTATCTACTGGCGATGTCGTTCGAGGTGCTGCGGGTGGATTCTCAGGGGCGACTGCCCGAGGAGTCGGAGATCGCACCGGCACCGGGCGATGGGCTGGCTGTCGAGGGCACGGATGTTGATTCGATGCTGAAGTCGCTCTCGCCGAGGGAGCGGGAGGTGATGGAGGAGGGTGTGATGGGGCGTGAAGAGGGGGTACGGATCGCGCCGCTTCGCGAGGGGACGATGGTGGTCTCGCGGATGGGGCGCCTCGTTTCGAGGATCGAGGGCGGGTGGGAGTTCCGGATCGATGCGGATACGGACGGGGGGGCGGATCAGGATCCGCCGGTGACGGTGCTGCCCTGCGCGATGCTGGAGCGGATAGAACTGGCGGTGGAGAGCCGACCCGAAGCAACGCGTCTGACGGTGAGCGGATCGGTTTTCGTGCATCAGGGCGAGAACTACCTGCTTCCGGCGATGATGCTGATCGAGCCGATTGGCGAGGGGAATCTCGTTTCGGCCCAATAAAACGAGGTCTGGTCGGAAAATCCGCGGCATTTTGGCTGAACCAGGGAATATAGGCAGGATGCGTGCCTAAAATCGTTCGGCGTTTGGTTCCTTTGCTGCGAGTCAAGTTGGGCAAGATCTGCACCGATGCAGAATGCGGCACGGGGACGACGCCTTGGGGCGTTGCCCGATTGTGCGCGTCGCTACTCCGGTTGGTCAGATGGGACAAACACAGAGTCAAAACGGTTCGAGCGCCAAAGATTGGTCGTCGAAGAAGATCTTCACGACCGGCGAGGCCGCTCAGGTCTGCAAGGTCAGCCAGCAGACAATCATCCGCTGCTTCGACAGCGGGAGGCTGCACGGTTTCCGTGTGCCCGGCTCACGGTTCAGGCGGATCCCCCGCGAAGACCTGATCCGCTTCATGAAGAACAACGACATCCCGGTGGACACATTGGGCGGCGACGGCAAACGCCGGGTGTTGGTCGTTGATGACGACCCGCAGATTGTCGAGTTGTTTGTTGATGCGCTGGAGCGAGACGGGCGGTTCGAGGTGAAGACCGCGGGGACGGGGTACGACGCGGGGATGCTGACCGAGGCGTTCGACCCGCACCTGATCGTGCTGGACTACATGCTGCCCGACGTGAACGGTGACATCGTGTGCAAACGGGTCCGCGAGCGCGAGGGCTCGTCGGAGACGAAGGTGATCTTTGTATCTGGTGTGGTGGAGCCGGTCGAGGTGGAGCGTTTGCTCGAGGCGGGGGCGGAGGAGTTTATCCGCAAGCCGTTTGATATCGAAAAGCTGATCGGGCGGATCGGTTCGCTGCTTGGTGTGTGATCGTAACAGTTGCCCACGCGGGCGACCCGAGCGGGAGCGAGCATCGTGAAGGGCGTCGCGGCGCAGACAAACAGTCAAGATCTGGAATTGATCCTGCACGAGATCGAGTCGCTGCCGACGCTGTCCTCTGTCGCGGTGCGCGTGCTGGATCTGTCCGGGCGCGACGACGCCGAGCTGCAGGAGATTGCGGCGCTGATCGAATCGGACCCGACGCTGTCTGCGCGGATCCTGTCGATGTGCCGCCGGGCGGATCGGACGACGGCGAACGATGTGATCTCTGTCGAGCGGGCGGTGGTGCTGCTGGGGCTGGACGCGGTACGGGCCGCGATGCTGAGCGTCGAGTTGTTCGGGGTGATCAGCGGGGAGCAAGACTTGGAGGGTGCCGGGACATTTGATCGTGAGGGGTTCTGGTGCCACAGCCTCGCGGTGGCGTGCGCATCCGAGGAGATCGCCAAAGCACACCGCGAAGAGATCGGGATCAAGCCCAGCGCGGCATTCGTGGCGGGGCTGGTGCACGATCTGGGCAAGCTCGCGTTGCACTGGGTGCTGCCCAAGGCGTACGAGCGGGTGCTGCGCGGTGCGGCCGGTTCGCGGACGGATCTCGCCTCGATCGAACGCCGGGCGCTGGGGGTCGATCACTTTGTGGCGGGCAAGCGGCTCGCGGAGCATTGGCAGCTGCCCCATGCGCTGCAGGACGTGATGTGGCTGCACGGGCAGCCCGAGGTGGCGGTGCCGGATCTGGCGCACCGCAAGCTGGTCGGGATCGTGTGCACGGGTGACGCGCTGGCGCGATCACTGCACGTCGGGTGGTCGGGCGACGGGTTCGAGGACGTGGATCTGAGGGGGTTGTGCGATTCATGGTCGTTCGATATCGACCGTGTGCGTCGCGCGGGCGAGGGTGTGCACCGCGCGGTTGCCGAGCGGGCCAAGTCGCTGGGGCTCGGGGACGAGCCGGGCGAGAAGCTCCTGCTCGAATCGATCGGCGAGGCGAACAAGCGTCTTGGAGTGATGGCCGGTTCGCTCGAACGGCGCTCACGCGACAAGGCCCAGCTCATGCGTGGGGTCGACGCGATCACAAAGTTTTCAAGCGAGTCGGCGGGTGTATCGAGCCTTGGTGCGGCATGCGGCGCGGTGCTGCGGAGCGCGGCATCGATCGGGTGCGGCGTGGATGAGCGCGGCGTGTTCGCGTTGTTCTGGCGTTCGCGCGAAGGCGCGGCATGGCGATTGTTTGTCTCCAACACGGAGCAGGGCGCGGTGGAGCGCAGCTTGGACTCGCAGCCCGAGGGCGGCGGACAGGAATTCGGCACCTCGCGGAGCGGCGAATTGACGCTCGGCGGCACATCGTTGTTGCGGTGGGCACGCGAGCAGATGAAGCTGCACTGTGGGGTGTGCGACGAGGTTTCGTTCGTCCCGCTGCTGAAGCGCGGCGGGGCGGCGGCGTTGCTCGCGCACGACCGCGGCGCGATCGGGGCGAGGGTTGGGGATGAAGTTTTGGCCTCCATCGCGAGTGTGTGGGGGCTTGCGCTCGCGGGTGCGGGGCAGCACTCTGGTGCGCGGGGGGTCTCCGAGCGCCTGGCACAGGCGAACATGAAGCTGGCAGAGACGCAATCAGCGCTGATCGAAGGGCGATCGATGGCGATGCTCGGGCGGATGACGGCGGGGGCGGCGCACGAGATGAATAATCCGCTGGCGGTGATCTCGGGCAACGCGCAGAAACTGCGTTGCCTTGTGCGTGGCGACGAGGCGATGGACACCACGAACACGATTATCGACGCGTCCGAGAAGCTGAGCGATCTGATCAGCGCGCTGCATACGCTCGCGTCGCCTCCCGAGCCGGAATTCGAGGTTGTAGAGCCCGAGGGGCTGATAGAGAGCGCTGTAACGCTCGCGCTGACGCGTCTGGGTGAGCAAGTGCACGATAAAGTCTCCGATCGGATCATCATCGAGGTCGAGGACGCGCTCCCCGAGGTATGGGTGGACGCCGGACAGATCCGACAGGTGATCGCGGAGTTGGTCTTGAACGGTTTGGAGAGTTCTCCTGATGCGGAGGTGCGGGTTCTGGCTCGATTGAGTGATCGAGATGGCCGACTAGAGGTTCGGATCGCGGATAACGGGCCGGGCATGAGTCGTGAGACGCTCGGGCACGCCTGCGATCCCTTCTTCTCGCACCGCGACGCGGGGCGGGGCGTCGGGCTTGGATTGGCCCGCTCGCGCCGGTTCGCCGAGATGAACGGTTGCGGGTGGATGCTGTCGAGCGAGATCGGCGTCGGGACGTCGGTCGAGATCAGAGTCCCACTCCTGAGCGGCAGGGATGCCGCGACGGATCGAGCAGCGTGAGTGCCCGCGAGGCACGGAGAGAGCATCATGGACGACTACTACAACGAGTTCGACGGGTCGGAGCAGCCTGCAGGACCGATGGGCGGCGGGCACGAAGAGCATCTGCCGTCCGGTTCGCCGGTGCGCAGGTGTGCTCGGGTGGTGATCGTTGACAGCGATGCGCGCGATGCAAAAACAATAGAGGATGCGCTGGTACACCTGCGGGTGGAGTGCACGATCGCCCGGGACTGCGAGGCGTGCATGCGTCTACTCGACGAGGGCTCGGTGGATGTGGTGATCGTCGACGCGGACATCGACGGCGGCGACGGGCTGGACCTGGTGTACGCGATCTCCACGGGGATCTCGAACATCTGCACCATCGTCACCTGCTCCTCACCGGATGTCGAGATCGCTGTGGACGCGATGCGCTGCGGCGCCGTAGATATGGTGCGCAAGCCGATCAACGCCAACGAGCTGGCGTGCCGCGTGGAGAGCGCAATCGATCAGTCGCGCCGGCGCTCGAACGACGAGCGCCGCGTCAAGCGGCTCAAACGAATCTGCGAACGCCTGAGCGAGGCGCAGCAGGACTCGCACGATGAAAACGTGATGTGCACCGACCTCGCGGGCGTGTACGACGATATCGCCGAGCAGATGCAGAGCTTGTCCGTCGCGAGCGAGTACCGCGCCCTGATCCAGCAGGAGCTGGATGTGGAGGCGCTGCTCCGCACAACGCTCGAGTTCCTGCTGACGCGGACCGGCCCGACAAACGCCGGGATCTTCCTGCCCACCGGGCAGGATGATTTCAACCTCGGCGCGTACGTGAACTACGACATCCCCAAGGACACCGCCGACATGCTGCTGGATCAGCTCTCGGACGTCGTCGCCCACCGACTCGTCGAGCACGACGATGTGGTGCGGTGCGAGACGGACGCGGACCTGCACAAGTGGTTTGGGTCCGGCGCGAGCTGGCTCGAAGGCAGCAAGGTGCTGGCGATGAGCTGCAACGCCGACGACGAATGTCTCGCGGTGATCACGCTGTTCCGCGAGAGCGAGGGCGGGTTCTCCGACGAGCTGGTCAAGGAGTTGCACGCGGTACGCGATCTGTTTGCCGACCAGCTGGCCCGCGTGGTTAGGATCCACCACCGCCACCTGCCGATGGACAAATGGCCCGGCTTCGATGTCGAGACAGACGAGGATTGGGGCATGGCAGCCTGACCGCCTTAGTCGATCTCGCCCTCGATCGCGAAATCTTCATCACCCTCGACCACCAGATCGCTCGCTCCCGAGCCTTTGCGTGCGCGTTGGTCTGCGCGGTGCTTGCCCGAGAGCAGGTCGGCGAGGTCGGCGCGCTTGCGCTGGCGGAAGAGCAGGCGGACGGGGATTTCGGCGAAGGGTGTCAGCTCGCGGAACCGGTTGAGCAGGTACCGCTCGTACTGCCCGTGGAAGAGTTTGGGGTCGTTAACGACCATCACGATGGTCGGCGGCGAGGTGGTCACCTGCGAGGCGTAGAGGATCTTCGCCTCTCTGCCCAGACGCGAGGTCGGGCCGCGTGAGTCGAGGATGGTCTGGAGCACCTTGTTGAGCTTGGAGGTGCCCAGGCGCTGGCGGGATTGCTCGAAGAGGTCGAAGGCGATCTCGACGGACTCGCGGAGACCGGTCTCTTCGCTCGCCGAGGTGAAGATGATTGGGCAGTGGGCGAGCCCCGGGAGTTCTTTCTCGATGTACTTCTGGTAGTCCTCGGTGGTGACTTCCACACCCTTCGTCGTTTTGCGCCCCTCCGTGAGATCCCACTTGGTGATGACGATCACACAGGGTTTGTACTCCTCGGCGATCTGGTTGCCAAGTTTTTTATCCGTCGCGGCGACCTTGTCCGTTGCGTCGATGAGCATGAGGACGACATCGGAGCGGTTGATCGCAAGCTGGCACCTGTGGAACGCCCAGTATTCAACCTGATCGGCGAAGTGGGTCCGCTTGCGGACGCCCGCGGTGTCGATCGCGAGGCAGGTTTTTCCGTCGAACTCGAACCGCACATCGATCGCGTCGCGAGTGGTGCCGGCGATCTCCGAGACGATGCACCGCTCCTGCCCGGCAAGCGCGTTGACGAAAGATGACTTGCCGATGTTGCGCCTGCCCACGAGGGCTATCTTCATCTCGGGGTCGTCGTCCAGGTCGCGCCGTGAGGAAGCGGGGAGGATCTCGAAGAGTTTTTCAGCGAACGAGCGGCGCATGTAGTTGGTCTTGGCGGAGACGGGGATCGGCTCGCCGAAGCCGAGGTTCGAGGCCTCGGGCGCGTAGGGTTCCCACGCGGAGGTATCGATCTTGTTCGCGACGACATAAATCTCGGCCCCGCCGCTCCCGCGTTTGCCGATATGACCGGATTCGCGGAGCAGCTTGGCGATGGTGTCGTCCAGAGCAGTGATCCCGGCTTGCGCGTCGATGACGAACAGGACAATGTCCGCGTCCTGCAGCGCCGCGCCGATCTGGCTCTCGATCTCGTCGGTCAGGCGCGAGAGGTCTTCGCCCGCGTCGTCGAAACGTGCGCCCTCCGCGGTGTACACGCCGTACCCGCCCGTATCGACAACCTCTGCGAGCTTGGGCTCCTCGGTCTTGAGCGGGCCATCGAGCTCGATGACCGCCGAGACGCGGTCCCGTGTGACGCCCGGCGTCGGGTCCACGATGGAGACCTTGGCGCGCGCGAGCATATTGAGGAGTGACGATTTGCCGACGTTTGGTCGGCCGACGATAGCGACGCGCGGCAGGGACATGGCGGGGATGGTAGGCGGAGCGGGTACGCGGGGCTACGCCGAAAGACCTTGTGTTTGAGTTGTTTATGAGGGAGAGGCGGCGGGGGTGCGTGGGGGAGTGGGGGGGGAGCTTGGTGGGGTGGGGGTGAGCTGGGAGGCAGCGAGTTGGTGGTAGGTGGGGCACCGGGCGAGGAGTTCGTCGTGGGTGCCCGAGTCGATGAGGCATCCCTGATCGAGGACGACGATCCGGTCCGAGCCCAGCACGGTGGCGAGGCGGTGGGCGACGACAAGGCAGGTCCGATCATGCGCGAATTCGGCGATCGCCGCACCGATCTGCGTCTCGGATTCCGCGTCGATCATGCTGGTCGCCTCGTCCATGATGAGGATCGCCGGGTCGCGGAGGATCGCGCGAGCGATGGAGATGCGCTGGCGTTGTCCGCCCGAGAGGGTGAGCCCGGCGTCGCCGACGAGCGTCTCGTACCCATCCGGGAGAGATGCGATGAACTCGTGCGCGTGCGCCTGCTTCGCGGCACGCTCGATCGATTCGCGGGTCGCATCTGGCAGGGCGTAGGCGATGTTCTGCGCGATCGTCGTGCGGAAGAGGATGGTCTCCTGTGTGACAACCGCGATCTGCTCGCGGAGCGACGCGAGCGAGACGCCCGCGATGTCTGACCCGTCGATGAGCACACGCCCGCTGTCCGCAACAAGCAGGCGGGGGATGAGCGAGAGGAGCGTGGTTTTGCCCGAGCCGTTCGGCCCGACGAAGGCGACGCGCTGCCCGCGAGAAATGGTGAGGGAGATATCGTCGAGCGCGGGCTCGTCACGACCGGGGTAGGTGAGCGAGACGTGCTCGAACGCGATGGTTTCGGCGTGGCGCGCGAGCGCGGGGCTGTTGATTGTTTCGTCGTGCTCGGTGACGAGCGAGAAGATCTTGTCGATGCGGTTGGCCGCGGCGTCGGCGGCGTGGAGATCCTGCGCCACCAATGAAAGAGGTTTGAGGGCGTTGCCCGCGATAGCGAGCGAACCGATCGCGCCAGCGAAATTCGAGGCGTTCATCTGCCCGTCGATAATCGCCTTGGCAAAGATGATGGCGATGGTGCCGATCACGACGATCGCCCCGAACTCGATGAGGGGCGAGGCGAGCGCCTTGGCGGTGCGGACGCGCAGCTGTTCGCGGACGACGGATTCGTTCAGTTTATGAAACCGCTCGATCTCGTAGGGCTCCGCGCCGTGGACCTTCACGACCCGGAAGCCCGAGATGACATCGCCCATCACGCCCATCAGCCCGGCGCGGCTTTTCATGACGCCCTTCGTGGCGCGCTTCACACGCTTGGCGAGTTTGCGGATGATCGTGTACATGATCGGGCCCACGATGACCACGGCGATGGTCAGACGCCATTCAAGGGCGATCGCGGCGACAAGCATCGCGGTGCCCTTAAAAATTTGTGCGACCGCTTTGCTGGTGAGTGCCTGGAATCCCTGGTTGAGCTGGCGCGTGTCCACGACAACGCGGGAGGTGAGGTCAGCGCCGCGCTCGCCGACAACCGCTGTCAGGGGCAGGCGGATCAGGTGCTCGAAGAGGCGGGCGCGGATGCGCCCAACGGCACGGGTCGAGATCGTGATCGAGAGGTACTGGTGGAAGAAGTTTGCGCTCGCGCCGACGAGCGCCAACCCGCCCAGCGAGATCACGATCCAGAGCACCGCCTGGTACCGCCCTTCGGGGAGGGTGGTGATCCACTCGTCCGGGATCCGTCCGCCGAGTTGCTTGTCGAGAGCCGAGGCGAGCATGGGCAGGTCGCGCGCGGTTTGTTCATCAAGGATGTTCTTGATCGCGGTCACCATGCCGAGCAGCCCGATCGCGAGCCCGGCGGCGGAGACGAACGCCATCATCAGTGCGCCGACGAGGCGCGGCTTGTCGGCGAGGAGTTCTCGCGCGTAGGTCCAGAATGAGGATCGCTCTTTGGGCATGGACCGCGCAGTATCGCAGAGGGGGCGTCATTGGGCCAACGCCCGGCGAATACAGGTGTTTCAGGGGGTGTACAGGCGGGCGAAATCCCGCCAGAAGGAGGGGTACGTTTTCGCGACACACCCGGGGTCGCGGATCAGGATATTCGGACGGCGCAGCGCGATGAGCGCCAGGCTCATCGCCATCCGGTGATCGTCGTATGTCTCGAACTCGACGGGCGGGGCGCTATCCGAACAATCGATGCCGCCCTCGGGTGGGGTGATGGTCATCCCCTCGTCCGGGGCACCTTCGCGGGATTCGTGTTCGAAAACTTCGACGCGGACGCCGAGTTTTTCGAGTTCGTTCTTTGTCGCGGCGATGCGGTCGCACTCTTTGTCGCGGAGTGTCCGCAGCCCGGTGATGGTGGTCGGCCCGTCGGCGAAGGCGACGAACGCGCCGAGGGTCATCGCGGCGTCGGGCATGTCGGTCATATCGATTGTTGCATTACCGGCGATCGCTTTGGCGAGCGCGTCGGGGAAGTTCGCGTCGCCCTGCAACGAATCGGCGGGGACGCCGAGCATTTCGATAGATGCATTCGGTAGAAGATGATCTGCGGCGAGGAAGTATGTCGCGCCCGAGGCGTCCGCCTCGACGTCATAGTTAAACCCGGCGAGGGGCTCGGCGGCGACAGAAATCTCGTTCGGAGTGACGTTGATTGTGCTGCCCAAAAGTTGCAGGAGTGCGCTCGTCATGTGGACATATGCGCGCGAGGTGGGTGGTTCGGTGAAGTGGATGGTGAGCGCACGGGGCAGGCGGGTGCCCAGCATGAGCACGGCAGAGACGAATTGGGAGGAAGCCGTCCTTGGGACGTGGACGGTTTCTGCGCTGTTCTGCGCCAGCGGAGCGATGAACAGCGGTAGCGCGGGCGGATCCTGCGCGGTTTCGATACGCACGCCGATCGTGCGCAGCAACCCGACAAGTTCGTCGAACGGGCGCGCCTTGAGCTGGTCGGAACCGGTGATGGTTGTGTGCGGTGGGGTGCGCGCATCGGCGAGACATGCGATCGCGGTGAGGAAGCGCGAGGCGGTGCCGGCGGAGCGGCAGTCGAGGGTCTGCCCGCCGACGAATGCGGTTTTTCCCAAGGCCCACGGCGAGCGGATGGTGAGGCGGTCTGGCCGCTGATCGATCTCGACGCCGAGCTGTCGGAGGCAGGCGATCATGGCGCGGGCGTCGTCTGCTTGGGTGAGTGGGTTGGTGAGTGTGCATTCGCTGTCGGCGAGCGCGGCGAGGATCAGCGCGCGGTTGGTGAGGCTCTTTGAGCCGGGCGGGCGCAGGGTGATAGTTCCGCTTGCCAGTTGAGTGTGGTGTGGGAGCGGGAGCGGGTCGGGGAGTTTTTGGATCGGGAGTTGAAGTGTCGAGACCGCGGGAGTGTGTGGGGTGGGGGGGTCAGTCATCGGTTGACTCGCGCCGGAAGACGGCGACGACATCTTCGACGGGGATGACGAAGAGTCGGTTGTCGCCCTCGAAGTCGACGGGGATGCCGTGCTTGGGGTTGAACAGGACGCGGTCGTACTGCTTGATTGGGTAGTCCTCGTCGTTCTCGATCTGTTTGGCGATGGAGACGATGCGACCGGTGAGGGTTGGGATCTCGATCTTGTCGGGCAGGTGGATGCCGGACTTGGTCTGTTTTTTGTCCTCGTCCTTGCGGATAAGGACGCGGGTGCCGATCGGTTCGATGACTTCGAGTTGTGCGGAGGTTTTCTTTGTGGGCATGGGG
>JAJDDG010000075.1 GCA_029260435.1 Phycisphaerales bacterium
GCTCGACGGCACACTCATCTCATCACTCGCCCTCTACTCACTCGCCTGCCTCTGGGCACCCATCGTCGAAGAAACCATCTTCCGAGGCTCCCTCTTCGCCCACCTCCGCCGCGGGTGGCACCCCGTCCTCGCCGCGCTCACAGTTGGATTCTTCTTCGCGATCATCCACCCGCAGGGCATCGCCGCAACACCCGGACTCATGTCCCTCGGCGTCGTCTTCTGCCTCATCCGCGAATGGCGCGGCTCAATCATCGCGCCAATCTTCGCCCACGCCCTCAACAACTTTGTCCTCATCTCGATCCTTCTGCTCGCCACGGCTTAAACGCTCGGCATATACAACCCCGCGGTATGCTTGCCGTACTGATGGCAAAGAAGCACCCCAAGCCTGCCTCCGCGAGATTACACAAAGCGATCACTCTGCTGCTGATCGCCAATGGGCTCTACTTATTAGTAAGTATCCCGTCCTTGCTTCTCAGTAAACTGAGTCCCGATGTCTTCCTGAATCTGTATTTCAATTATGGCTTCATACTCGGTGTCCAGCAAATCGCTGCGTCCGCCACAATGCTGTCAATCTGTGTGCTAATCCCTATCTCACTGCAAGGCCTAATACATCTGCGCATCTTCCAGACACGCCGACAGATCATCGCCGCACGCATCATCCAATTCCTCATGGCATTGCAGATTCCATTCTGGATCGGGCTACTCCTGTCTTCAATCGATTTTGCGATCCACCCGCCAAGCGGATTAGGCAACCAGTCTTTACCCGGGTGGTTCGGAGAAATATTATTCAATCTCTGGGTCATGAAATATAATCAATATTCCAGCGTGATTCTGTCTATCGCGGTGATCACCCTCATGCTCCCGCCCTCGTTTGCACGCATTATCTGGCCACAACGAACTGAACAAATCACGCGCATCACGTTAATCATTTTCGCCACCACACCGCTGCTCTGGTTTGTAAAAAACCGTCTCAAAGACCTGGAGAGATACCTTTACACAACGTATCTCTTCGAGTTTCCATCTTTCTTCAAAGACGGAATCACATTCATGCGTAACCTCTTCGAAGACTGGGCTGCGCCATTCGTTCCATTTATTTTGCTTGTAATTATCATCATCCTCTGGCGTAAATCGAACACCCTCATTACGGACGACCCCAACCACTGCCCCGCCTGCGCATACCCACTCGATTCCCACATGACCACCTGCCCCGAGTGCGGCACGAAGTGTTCCATCCAGCCCGAACCTGTGCCTGAATAACACCCTCCACCCTTGCGGTGGAGTCTTAATCCTTTTCCTTTGAAAAGCGTGACGCGCAGCGTCACATAAAAACAGCAAAAACTCACGAGCGCAGCGAGCGAAGCTACATCCCGTAAACAGCCTTCGCCTTCGCATCAAGATGCCGCATCAGCGCATCACTCTTGAGCGGCTCGCCCGTCACGCGTTCGCACAAATCCTCCGCGCTCCACATCCTTCCATGCACATGGATCTTCTCGCGCAGCCACTTGAGCACCGCGCCAAACTCGCCCCGCGCCATCTGCGCATCGCGATCAGGAATATCCCTGCCCATCGCCTCCCAGAACTGCGCGGAGTAAAGATTCCCGAATGTGTACGTCGGGAAATACCCCATCGCGCCCATCGACCAGTGTACATCCTGCAAACACCCCACCCGATCCTCACAAACATCCAACCCAAAATCACTCTTCATCCGCTTGTTCCACTCACCCGGCAGGTCCTTGCACGCCAACTCACCGTTCAGCATCGCCCGCTCCATATCGAACCGCAGCATGATGTGCAGGTTGTATGTCACCTCGTCCGCCTCAACCCGTATAAAGCTCGGCTCAATAATATTCAGCGCCTTGTACACATCCAGCGCGCTCGCCCCGCCGAAGTCCGTCCCGAAGTGCTCCTTCGCCATCCCGAAGCCCCACTCCCAGAACGGCGCCGACCGCGCAACCAAGTTTTCATACATGCGGCTCTGGCTCTCGTGGATCCCGAGAGAGATATACATCCCAAGCGGCGTCCCGAAGTGCTCATCCAGCAACCCCTGTTCGTAAATCCCGTGCCCGCTCTCGTGCGTCCCGCTCGAAATCGCGTCCGCCCAACCATCCGCGCGGTACCGGTTCGTCATCCGGATATCCAGCGAGTTCAGGCTCTCGCAGAACGGGTGCGCGCTCTCGTCCATCCGCCCCGCATCGAAATCAAACCCGATCCGTGCTGCAACCTTCTCAACAAACGACTTCTGCTGAGCGATCGGGAACTCAATCACCGCCGGCCCGCGATCCACTTTCACCCCGCAACCCTGCACCCTGTCCACCAGCCCGACAGTGAACTCCCGCAGCGGCTTAAAAATTGCCGCCGTCCGCGCCGCCGTCATCCCCGGCTCAAACGTATCAAGTAGCGGATCATAAATATCCGCCGCCTTCCCCTGCCCAAGACACTCGCTCTTGCGCTTGTTCAGCTCAACCGTCAGCTCGAGCGCAGGCAAAAACGCCTTGAAATCATTGTTCTCCCGCGCACCCTTCCAAGCCTCCATCCCCTTCGATGCGCACTCCGCCAGCGCCTTCACCAACTCCAAAGGCAGCCGCGTCGCTAGGTCATACTCCCGGCGCATCTCCCGCACGTTCGCAGCATGCGCCGGGTCGCCCAGCAGATCGCGATCCTCCTCGCACTCGCCCAACAACTCACCCACCCTTGGATGCGTCGATTTCTCGTGCACCATCCCCGACAGCATCGATAGCTGCTCCGCCCGCAGCCCCGCGCCTTTGGGTGGCATCATCGTCTCCTGGTCCCAACTCACAAGGTTGCCAACCGAAGCAAGCACCGCCGCCTCGCGGACCAACCCGACAAGTTCCGTGTACGCCTTCGAGCCCGTCGCTACCATCGTCGTCATCTTTCGTCTCCTCTGCGCCCTCACCATGCCAACTCTCACCCAGAAACGAGATTCTAACCACTCCGCTCAATCATCTGCCTTTGCCCCCTCTCCCCGCCGGGGGAGAGGGCAAGCACGCCGCAGGCGTGCGCGGGTGAGGGGGGTGAGGCGGGGGCGATTTCTTCTCCTCAATCTGTTGCGTGCTGCAGCGCAAGCAATGCATACGCCGTGATCAGCACCTTGTCCCCCTCCATCCACCGATCGTTAAGCACCTCGAAACTCCCGTCCGCCTCCTGTAACCCGCCCAGCCGATCCACCAGATCGTTGGCCCAATCGCGTTTCTCCAGTTCCTCCCCTTGCGCTCCCACCATGATCGTCGTCGCGCCGTACGCATCCAGCGCCCGCGCAAACATCGCGAAGTAGTAGTACATCCCCGCGCTGCCCATCCCCGGGTTCTCTTCGAGCGTGTAATTACTGCGAATCCAGTCCATCGCCGCCGTCACGCGCACATCATCCCGATCCAGATCCGCGTACAGATAACTCTTAAACGCCGCGTACGTAATAGACCCATACGCCCGCAGCCGCGAAACCTCCGTCCCGTCGTCCATCGTCTCGAGCATCATCCCCCCCTTGCTCTCGCCCTCCCCAGCCTGCGCACCGCTCTCGCCCGGCGCATAAATAAACCCGCCCTGGCTCGACCCATCCGCGTACGCCTGATCGTTCACTTCATCCAGCATCTGCGTGCGCTCAAGGAATTGCACCGCCCGCCGCACGCTCTCGTCCTGTGCGCCGACCCCCGCGTCCTCCAGCGCCCGCATCATAAACGCCAGATTCGAATTATCAGGCCTCCCGTGCTGCCCGTACCCGATCCCACCATAAAACGGGTGATCCGCATCCACCTTCCCCGTATCCCCGCGCTCCAGCGCGCCCTCCCCCCACTGCAACCCTTTCAAGAACGCCACCCCGCCCCGCACCGCGTCCTCCGCCTCGCGCATCCGCACCTTGCTCAACGCGCTCACCACGATCGAAGTGTTGTAACTCGCGAGAATCCCGTCGTACATCCCACCATCCGCCTGCAAGAAACCCAACATGTAATCCACGCCCAGCGCAACCGTCGGGTCGTGCATATCAACGCCCGGCTCCATCAGCATCCCGCTCACCACCAGCCCCGTAATAGCTGGTAGATGTGGCCGCCCTTCACCTTGGGGAACCAGCCAACCACCGGTTTTCTCATCCTGCTGCGCACGCAAATAGTCGATCGATTTCCCGATCATCTCCTGCGCTCTCGCGTAGTGCGCCTCATCGATCCCGTGCGCATACTGCGCCGCGATCCCCATCCCAACACACGCTGCAACACCAACGATCCACCTGCGCATCAACCGCTCCTTATCAAACCACCCACCCTGATCCTACCCCCATCGCACCGTCAGGATTCGTTCGGGCAAGAACATGCGATCTGAAACATGCGTCGCATTCTGCCCCCTCTCCCCTCCGAGGGAGAGGGTGGTCGAGTCCCGATTCATCGGGACGAGACCGGGTGAGGGGGTCTTCTTCGACTCCAACTCTTCCACTCTGTCACTACCCATCGGATTGTGTTGTTCTGGACATTTCCATCGCCAGCACAATCCCCACCGCCGCCGCCGCCGCAACCTCGATCCTCATAACCTCGGGCCCGAAGCGCACACGCTCTGCCCCCGCCTCCAGAGCCTGCGACCGCTCCTGATCCGTCCACCCTCCCTCGGGACCAATCAGTACCCGGACCCCACTACCACCACTCGCCCGGTACCGCTCACCCCCCGCGTCCGCCAGCACAACCCGTATCCCCTCCGCTGCGCGAACCGCATCCGCAAACCGAACCCGCTTGCCGATCTCCATCGCCCAGGCGCGCCCGCTCTGTTTGAGCGCCTCCGTACCAACGCGATCCATCCGGTTCATTTTCCCCGCGCCGGGCTCAACAACACCCAGCTTCGTCTCCATCGCGCTCCACCGCGCGCACCCAACCTGCACCAGCGCATCGATCATCCGCTCCATCCGGTTGCCCTTGGGCGACGCGCTGCACACCTCAACCGCAGGGCTCACCCGCGCAACCTCGCCCACCTCCTCGATCCGCACCACCAGTTCCCTCTTCGCGCCGCTCATCACCACCCCCCGCCCAACCTGCCCCGCCCCGTTCACCACCTCGATCCGCTCCCCCGTGACCACCCTTTTCACCTGCAGCGCATGCTTCGCTTCAACCCCAACAAGCCGCAAGTCCCCCTCCGAAAGTGCTTCACCGAAGACACACACACGATGTACACCCATGAAAACACTCCTGTGTCCGAAAATATCCGCCCCTCGCCGCCCAAATCCATCCCCGATCCCAAACAAACCCTTGAGTCACCACCCATCCGCGTCGATCATCTACCTGTCTCTTCCCGGACGCAACCGCCGGACCCGCGCGCATGCCCCCCACAGACCCTCCACAAGACAACCCCCCCACCCCTCCCTCGACAACGCCGCAAGACGCGTCCACGGAATCCGCGCTCGCAGATAATCTCTCCCCGCCCGTAGACGAACTGCTCGACAACCTCCAGGGCGCAGCCGATTCGATCGACGAGATCACGCAGCCCCCCGCCCCGCCCCCCCATACACCCCCGCCCGAGCCCGAATCTTCGGACGCCGAACTCTCGCTCGACCAGGCGCTCGAAGTCGCGGAAGCCGAGGCCGCCCAGGCGCTCGACGCCCCGATCTCAAACACACCAGATGTCTCGCTCGATACTGCGCTCGCGCCGGAAACCCCCGCGCTCGACGACGCGATGGATGCCGCGGTATCCGACGCAGAGGCTGTCCTGGACAACACCGAAGCGCCTACCGCCGAAGAGCCTGCACCCGATGCCACCCCCGAATCCGCATCAGCCACCGACGCCGCCGCGAGCACCGATCAGGCGATACCCGAGCCGCAGGATGTTCCGCTGGACGCGGACCCAATTTCCGACGAGCCCGAAGATCCAAACGACGCAACCGCGATCGCCGCCCCGCCTCCGCCCGCTACCGAAACCGCACCCGCAACACCCGAAACAACACCAGAAGCGTCACCCGAAACAATTTCTGGAGCAACACCAGCGCCAAACATCGAGGCGCTCGATGACCAGATCGCTTCCTCTCTAGACGACATCGATCCCGATTTCGAACTGCCGAAAGATGCCGAGCCCGCCGCGCAAGACGCCGCCGCGATCCCAGCGCCCACACCAGCACCCCTCGAAACAAAACCCGAAGTGCAGCCCGAAGTGCAGCCCGAAGTGCAACCCGAAGTGCAACCCGAAGTGCAACCAGAAACACAATCCGACGCGAGCTTCGAATCCGCCGACGAGATCGCCGAAGAGATCGCCCAGGAACTCGGCGTCACGCCAGATGCACCAGAATCGTCAGAAGCGCCGCAAGTGCCGGGAGTGCAACAGCAA
>JAJDDG010000076.1 GCA_029260435.1 Phycisphaerales bacterium
CCCACGATGTCCTTCGTGGGCACAACTACCTCGACCTCGGGCTGCTCCTTCAGGATCTGCTCGGCCACCTCTCTCCGGTGTACCGCAATATCCTTCGGAAACTCGAGCGCAATACGCACCCGATCGCCCCTGATCCCAGCAATCCGTACGACCCCGATGGGATCCGCCGGATCACCGATCACAACCTCTTCACCCTCTCGACGGGTGATGACAAGCATGCCAAGCTCCTTTGGCATTTCCGCTCCGCGGCACCACAACCATCGGCACCTCCACCAGCGAAGCGGCATCACCATACCACGATCGGGGTGACGATTACAACAAATCGCCCAAAACCACCTTCGTTAGCTGGTATTAGGCTTCCACGACCTCTGTCACACCCGGCACATGCTCTTTCAGATTCCGCTCGATACCCATTTTCAGAGTCATCTCGGAGGACGGACACCCGATGCACGCGCCCAAAAACCGGATGCTCACCACGCCCTCGGCGGTCACATCAACCAGCTCGATATCGCCGCCGTCGCGCTGTACGCTGGGGCGGATCCGTTCGAGAATCCGGGCGACATTGTCCCGCAGATCGGTTGGTGTGGTGTCGTTCATCTCTGGATCTTGCTTACGAGATACACCCGGCGTGCGGGGTGCGTGGGATGCATCATAGACTCACGGCATGAACTCTGAACGAACCCGCCCGATACTCGTGATTCTCCTGGTTGTCTGCACGGCGATTTCTCTGTCCTGCTCGGCGGGCGGCGGCCCGGGCAAGGCGGCCCCGCTGTCGGCGATCACCGATGCACAGGCACATTCGAAGCATCGGATCCGGGCGATCAACTCGTCGTGGGAGAAGGTCGTCAACAATGAGATCGAAGCCGAGATGCTCCGCGAGTTGCTCAAGCGGGTGGTGTGGTCTCGGAGCACGTTCTGGGAGATCCGGATGGCGGCGCTGAAAGTGTTGGTCGCGGATACGCCCCGTCTCGATGACACACGCAACATGATCACGCTGCTGCTGGCGACCGAGACGCACTGGGAGATCATGGAGTACATCGCGGACATCGCCTCTGCGCGCGGGTGGCGTGATCTCGCGCCGGGATTGGTGCGCTCGTGGGCGCGCCCGCCGGTTGTGGAACCGAGCGACGCTGACCGCCCGGAGCGCCGGGCGCTCGCGGCGCTGTTCCCGGAACAGAGCGTCGAAGAGACCGTCTATCAGGTGTTCACCGCGCGACTGGGAGATGCCTCGGTGCGCGAGCGGGACCGCCTCGCGGCGTGGGGGCTGCTCTGTCGGATCGACAAGGACACCACCGCGACCCGCTCGATCCTCGCGGCGGACAATGAGCAGACAGACGATCCCATGCTCCGCGTACTGCGCCGGAGCGCAAACGAATTGAAAGCAGTTCCCAAGTCGGACGAGCAGCTGCGGTGGCTCATCTCGCTTGCCGGGGAAGAACACGCTGCGGTCTGGTCCCGTGCGGCCCAGGAGATCGGCGGTCTTTCCGGGGAACAACTCGCGGGGTTCGAGCTGCGCCATGTAGCGGCGGTGGTCTGGGCGAGCGGGCACGAGGCGGCGTGGCTCTCGCTCGATCGGCGTGGTTTGCTTTCGGCGCTCGAAACACGCCTATCCGAAGCCGAGACACACCAGCGGGTGCGGAACTCTAACGCGGACTTCGTGCGCCCTGCCACAGTGAAAGAACACCGAGACGAGCTTGCCTGGGGTGACGCCCTGAGCGCGTTGATCGCCAGCGAGTTCGTTCACGAGGCCTCGTTGTACGACGCGATCTTCCACTTCGCCCATCGCGACCAGCTCGACCGCTCCACCGAGTACGGCGGTGCGATCGGATTTTCCGACACCTCGCGGTTCTCGATGCTTGAGTTCCCGCCCCGCCCCGCGCAGCGCATCGCCGACAACAGGTTTGTCGCATCGATCGATCTGCTGGACGCCTCGGACGATGCGCTGTTCCACTTCCACAATCATGCGCAGCGGTTCCGCAACGCGACGTACGCTGGCCCGAGTGCCGGGGACATCGAGTACGCCGCACGAGAGGGGCGCGGATGCCTCGTGTTCACGTTCACCGATCGCGACACCCTGAATGTGGATTACTACCAGGGTAACGGGGTGGTGCTGGATCTGGGCGAGATCCGGCGACCCGGCGCATGACCCAGGCGATTGTCATTGCAATCGTTGTCTCGATCGCGCTGGCGGACGAGCTGTCGGTTTTTCCGATCCGAGCAGCGTCGATGAGGTGGGGTTCGCTCGCGGTGCTCGTGCTGCCCTTTGTCGTGTTGCTCCTTGTATCGCACGCATGGTTTCGGGTTCGGATCGGGCACGCGGATTTCGCCCGCTCGGTTCGGCGGGCGGATCGCGCGATTCTGTTCACACGCCTCGGGATCCTGGTGGTGCACGGTGTTGTGGTGTTCGGGTTCGGGATGCTGGATGCGGTGCGCGGGATCGTCGGCGATCTTGTGCTCGTTGATGAAGCGCTCACGGCGGCACCCGCGCTGCTCGCGGTGGTGTGGACATGGGTCATGATGTATCCGACGGAACGGGCGATCTCGATGCTCGGTGATGGGGCGCGGGTGCCATCGCGGGGAAGCGTGGTAACGGACCATGTGCGCCACGACATGCTGCTGTACCTGGTGCCGATCACGGCGCTTGTCGGGTGGTCGGAGTGGATCGACGGCGGCGCGTGGGCGTTGCCAGAGTGGGGCAGGGAAACGATCCGGTGGGGCGGCGTGGCGGTGATCCTCTGCGGCGCGCCGTTCGTGTTGCGCGCGGTCTGGAACACAACACCCTTCCCTGAGGGTGCGATGCGCGAGCAACTCGAGGGGCTTGCTCGCGCGCACGGCGTGCGGTACCACGCGCTGCGGGTGTGGCACCCACGTGCGGCGATCGCGAACGCGGCGGTCATCGGGCCGGTGCGGTTTTCGCGGATCATTCTGCTCACCGAGACACTTGTCGATCGGCTCCCGGACGATCAGATCGAGGCGGTGATGGCGCACGAGGTGGCGCACGCTCGCCGGCGGCACCTGCCTTGGATGATGGGCGGGCTGCTGAGCGTGCTCATGCTCGCGTGGGTCGGCGCGTGGCGGGTGGTGGAATGGTGCGCGGGCTCGTTGATGGGGATCGAGATCGACGCGTGGGCGAGCGAAGCGATGCTGGCTGGCGCGCTGCTGCCAGCGGGAATTGTGAGTTTGTTTGTTTTCCGGTATATCTCGCGCCGGTTCGAGTACCAGGCGGACGCCTTCGCCGCGGCGCATCTCTCGGTGGGTAGCGATTCGGTGACCGAGTCCGGTGCCGACACGATGGCGCACGCGCTGTTGGGTGTTGCGCACCTCAATCATCTGGCGGTGGAGAAGCGGACATTCCGCCACGGCTCGATCGCGGGGCGGGTGGAGCGGCTGTATAGATTGGCGGGCGCGGCGCGGTGGCGCACGCCGATCGATCGCGAGGTGCTCGTGATTAAAGGCGCGATCGCGTTGCTCGGTGCGGGGCTGATCACGTGGATGGTGCTGGGGGCGTGAACGAGACCGGGCGTGGGTGAGAGCCTACACTCTCTGGCGATGCCGCAACCCACAGATACCGATACGTTCAACGAAGAGCTCCACGAGACGGCGGATCTGCTGCGGGTTGTGTCCGCGATCCACGACCCGCAGGAGTTGCAGCGGGTATTTTCCCAGCGGCTGCGTGATATCTCCGACACGGACGGGTACATCGCGCTGTCGCGGCGCGGGCTCGGCGAGGGCGAGTTCAAGATCACGCGCCAGCTGCTGAACCACGAAACAATCGAGACGAACCCGGTTGATCCGTGGCGGGAGTGGGAATCGTTGACGGTGCATTCCGGCGGGTGGATCGGCGGGATCATCGAGCGTGGCGAGCCGAGGTTGTTTTCCGACCTGCAACTCCGAGGGGATCCGGTGCTGGGTGATCAACTCGCGGGGTTCAATTCGGCGGCGGCGGTGCCGCTGTTCGACGAGGGCGAAGCGACGAACTGGGGGATCATGCTGCGCCGAGAGGCACGGTCGTTCACGCAGAAGGATCTTCACGATCTGCTGATGCGGGGGAACCTGATCGGGCGGATGACGCGGAATCTGGTGATCCGCAAAGAGGTGGAGTCGCTCAACAATCGATTGATGCAGCAGATGCAGGAGATCGCGCAGATCCAGATGTCGCTCCTGCCCGAGCGGACGCCGAGCGTGCGGGGGTTGGACATCGCGACGAGCTACCTGACATCCGACGAGGCTGGCGGTGATTACTACGACTTTTTCGAGTACCCGGACGGGCGGTTCGCGGTGGTGATCGCGGATGTCTCGGGGCACGGCGCGGGCGCAGCGACGGTCATGGCGATGTTCCAGACGATGCTGCACAACCACGCGCACGACGACGCGACGCCCGGCGAGCTGCTGCGCCTCGCCAACCGCTCGCTGGTTTCCAAAAAGCTAGACGGGAACTTCATCACGGCGTTTCTCGCGGTGATTGACCCGACGCGGCGGCACATTACCTACGCGAACGCCGGGCACCACGCGCCGCTGCGCCACCGCGCGAACGGCTCGCTCGACCAGCTCGCGCTGGCGCGGGCGGCGCCGCTTGGCGTGCTGGGTGACATGACATTCGGCGAGGACGAGACAACTCTCGACGCGGGGGACACGCTTGTGCTGTTTACCGATGGGATCACCGAGGCGTTCAGCCCGGAACCGACGCGGGAGATGTTCGGGATGGACGGGCTCCGGCGGTCGCTCGAGGCGTGCACCGGGATGCCGGGGTGTGTGGTCGATTCGATCCACGAGGCGCTGTATGCGCACACGCGCTCTCGCCAGCGTGAAGACGATCAGACGATCGTCGCGGTGCGGATTACCGAGTGATGGCGCACGGATCAGTGCAAAGCGAGTGGTACGGCGAGGGGCTGCGGTTCGAGTGCACGCTCTGCGGGGCATGCTGCACGGGCCCGCCGGGTGTGGTGCTTGTGTCCGACGAGGAGGGCGCGTTGATTGCGGCTCGCCTGGGGATTTCGCCCGAGGATTTTTTTGAGCGGTACACGCATCCGACATCGGATGGTGCGTCGATCAATGAGCTGCTGAATGCGCACGGGTACGACTGCGTGTTCCTCGATCGGGAGAGCGATCCGGGTAAGGCGGCGTGTTCGCTGTACGAGGACCGCCCGGTGCAGTGCCGGACGTTCCCGTTCTGGCCCGAGCACATCCGATCGCCCCGGGACTGGAACCGCCTGATGAGCCACTGCGAGGGGATCGGGCGGGGCGACGTGATCCCGGTGGATGAGATCCGGATTAGCGCGCGCAGGCACAGCGAACGGTACGGAAAGTAATCTGTTCGATATTTATTTTTTGAGCAGACGTTCGAGGTAGTGGATGTCCACGCCGCCTTTGACGAACCCCGGGTCTTGCATGAGTTCGCGGTGCAGTGCGATGGTGGTGTGGATCGGCTCGACGTGGAACTCGTCGAGGGCGCGAGCCATGCGCCGGATGGCTTGATCACGATCATCGGCGTGCACGAGGAGCTTGCCGATCATGGAATCGTAGTTAGGCGGGACTCGATAGCTGCGGACGACATGCGTATCCATCCGGACGCCGGGGCCGCCGGGCGGGTCGAACTGTTCGATGGTGCCCGCGCAGGGAACGAAGCCCTTGGAGGGGTCTTCGGCGTTGATGCGGCACTCGATGGCATGCCCGGTCGGTTTGATATCGCGCTGCTTGAAGGGCAACGGCTCGCCCGCGGAGACACGGATCATCGTCTGCACGATATCGATGCCGGTGATCAACTCGGTAACGGGGTGCTCGACCTGGACGCGGGTGTTGACCTCGAGCAGGTAGAAATTCTGCTTGTCGTCCATCAGGAACTCGACGGTCGCGGCGCCGGAATACTTGGCGTTCTTGATGAGGCGGGCGGCGGACCGGCAGACTTCTTCGCGTTTCTTCGGGTCGATGTGCGGGGCGGGGGCTTCCTCGATTACTTTCTGGTGGCGACGCTGCATGGAGCAGTCGCGCTCGTAGAGGTGGACGGCGTTGCCGTGCTGGTCGCCGATGCACTGGACCTCGACGTGGCGGGAGTGTTCGAGGAATTTCTCGACGTAGACCGCGCCGTTGCCAAACGCGGCCTCGGCTTCCTGGCGTGCGGCGTCGAGCCCGGCGTGGAGTTCTTCGTCGTTGCGAGCGATGCGCATGCCGCGCCCGCCACCGCCGGCGGAGGCTTTGACGATGACGGGGAATCCGATTTTCTGCGCGACCTCGATGGCTTCTTTCGGGTCTTCGATAGCGCCGTCGGACCCCGGGAAGACGGGGACTTTGGCGCGGCGGGCCATTTTTTTGCACGAGACCTTGTCGCCCAGCAGGGCCATCGCCTCTGGCGAGGGGCCGATGAACGCGAGCTTGCAGTCGCGGCAGACCTCGGCGAAGTGCGCGTTCTCGGCGAGGAAACCGTAGCCGGGGTGGATGGCGTCTGCCTCGGTGATCTCGGCAGCGGCGATGAGCGCGGGGATATTCAGGTAGCTCTTGGTGGCGCTCGCCGGGCCGATGCAGACGGATTTGTCCGCGAACTCCAGATACGGCGCGTCCTTGTCCGCCTCCGAATAGACAGCGACGGACTCGATACCGAGTTCCTTGCAGGCACGGATGACGCGCAGCGCGATCTCACCACGGTTAGCGACGAGGACTCGTGAAAACATCTTGAATCAGTCCGCCTTCACCAGGAACAGCTTCTGACCGAACTCAACGGCGTCGCCGTTCTTCACAAGAATCTTTTCGATCGTGCCCGAACACTCGGCCTTGATCTCGGTGAACACCTTCATTGCCTCGACGAGGCAGACGGTGGTGTCGTTGCCGATGCTTTTGCCGACCGACGCGAACGCGGGCGTGTCCGGGTTCGGGGACGAATAGAACGTGCCGACCATCGGGGAGGTGATCGCGTGGAGCGAGTCGGTATCCACCCCCCCACTCGCCCCACTCCCCGCGCCCGGATCTGCGGACGCAGCGGTGACGGGTGCAGCGATCGGCGCGGCGTATGCCACTGGCACGTCCGCTGGGCCTGGGCGCCTGAGCGTTACGGTCTCTTCCTGGTCACGGAGATCCAGTTCGGAGAGGTCGTTCTCGACCATGAGGCGGACGAGTTCTTTCAGCTTTCTGATATCGATCATAGAGTGGCCCAGTCGGGGTCTTTCGCCAGCGAACTCAACACCCGCCCGCCGCGCGAAGTGACCACAATATCGTCTTCGATGCGGACACCGCCAATCCCCGGGAGATACACACCGGGTTCGATGGTGATCACCATCCCTTGTTCGAGCGGGGCATCGATCTCTTTGGCGATTCTGGGCCCCTCGTGGACATCCAGCCCGATGCCGTGCCCCAGCGCATGCCCGAATTGTTTTCCGTATCCCGCGCCGTCGATGATCCGCCTCGCGGCGGCGTCCAGCTGCGAGCAGGTGATGCCGGGGCGGACGACGTCTATCGCGGCGAGCTGGGCATCGAGGACCACCCCGTAGATCTCTCGCATCTGCTTCGACCATCTCCCGAGGGTGAATGTCCGGGTGAGATCCGAGATGTACCCGTCCACACGCGCCCCCCAGTCGATCAACAACGGCTTGGCGGTCGCGGTCCTGGTCCGCCCGGGGACGGCGTGGGGCTTTGAACCATTGGCCCGCGCTGCCATGATCGTCGGGAAGCTCGGGGCGCTCGCGCCGAGTTCCTTCATGCGGCACTCAAGGCGGGCGGCGAGTTCGAGCTCGCTCTGCCCCGGCTTGATCGTCGGGAGCAGGTCCAGCAGGGCGCGCTCCTGCACGTGGATGGCTTTGGTGATCGCGCGGATCTCGGCGTCGTCCTTGATGACGCGCAGGCGGGAGAGGATCGCGGTGGTGTCTTTCAGGCGCTTCGCGCCGGTCTGCTTCACGATAGATCGCTTTGTTGCGATCGTCATGTATTCGCTCTGCACCCCGACGCGCCGGAGCTTCATATCCGAGATGAGCCCCGCGGCTGCGCCGGCGATCGAGCCCTTGCGCATGTGGACCTTCGCGATCCCCTTGAGGCAGGCGAGGTCTTCGGCGAAGCGGAAGTCGGAGATCACAACGAACGAGCGCGGCGCAACGATCGCCCACGAATCTTCGCCAGAAAAAGGCGAGAGGTACCGGATATCGCGGGCATTGGAGATGAGCAGGGCGTCGCACCCGGCATCGCGGATCGCGCTGCGCGCCCGGCGCAGGCGCGCTTTGAAGTGTGCGTGCGGATGTTTCGAGGGTGCGTTGCTCATCGTCGCGCGAGTATACCCCCCCGACTCCACCGGCGTTCGCGGTTATTGCGAGTTCAGAACACGCGGTCGTCGAGCGATGCACGCAGCGCGAGCGGTTTGGCGAGCAGCTCCGATTGCAGGACGATCCGGCGCAGATCGGATGCAGTGAACCGCACGCTCCGCTTGAGCGAATCGGTGGGCACCCTGAACGCGTCGTCCATCTTTGCAGTGTCGGCGGCGATGTGTGAGCGGTGGCGGGCCTTTTTTTTCTCTTCGCGGGCCTCGTGCTCGGCATCCAGAAGGAGACGCTCGCGCTGCTGCGCTTCGAGCTGCTGGCGCTGGCGGGCGGCGAGGACCCGGGGATCGACCTTGCGCTGCTGGGGTTGCTGGCGCGCGGTGGGGATGCGCGCACCGGGTTGACCCTGGATGGTTCGCGAGGGGGTGCGCGTGCCCTGCGGGCGGAGGCGGTCGGGCTGACGGGCGGTCGGTGTGCCCGCGGGTCGGGCGCTCTGCTGCTGGCGGCGGCGGAGTTCGCGGAGCTGCGCCTGGCGCTGGGCGGCGAGCTGTTCGAGCGAAGGGCGGGATGTCCGCTGCGGTTGCTGCTGGGGGTGCGGGGTGCGTTGGACCGGCTCGGATACCCGTCCGGTGCGGAGGAGTTCGTCCTGGCGACGCTCTGCGCGATCGATCGCGGCCTTCTCGGCCGCCTTCTCCTGCATCTTCTGCCACGCCTTGCCCAGCACGGGTGCGACAAACATCAGGAAGAACACGATAAGTCCAATCCAACTCTGCATATGACCTCAGTATAGACGAGCATCCCGCTCGTCTGCATCGTGTAGCCTGACCGCGTGCGGACGAAATCGGACATGTGGATCGCTCTGTTTGGGATATCGGCTCTGCTGGCGATCGGGGTGCGGTTTGTTTCAGGGTCGGACGGGATTGATTTCCACGGCGCGAGAGAATTCCTTGAGATCCGCGCAACGGGCGCGATCGCGGCGGCGGCGATCGGTGCGGCGCTCGCGGTGGCGGGCGTGCTGCTCCAGGCGATCTTGCGGAACCCGCTCGCCTCGCCCTACATCCTCGGGCTGACCTCCGGGGCTGGTCTCGCGGTGACACTCAGCGCGCTGCTCGCCTACTGGCTCACGGGTGAACACATGCTCCACCGGTACCCGACGGTACCCGCGGTGATCGGCTCGATCGGGGCGATGGGGGTGGTGTACTCGCTCTCGAAGCGACGCGGTGCGATCGATCCGACGACACTGATCCTCGTTGGCGTGATCGTGACCATTGTGTGCGGCTCGCTGATGGTCTTTGCACAGTCGCTGCTCACAGATTCAGGGCTGGTCGGTTCGGTGCGGTGGATGATGGGATCGATCTCGCAGGATCTCTCGCTCGAGCGCGCCTCGGTGATCGCTGGTGCGACTGTCGTGGGTGTGGTTCTGGCGGCGCGTCTCGGTCGATCGCTTGATGCCGCCTCGCTCTCGGATGATGAGGCGATCTCGGTGGGTGTGGATCTCAAGGGATTGCGTCTCGCGGCGCTGGGGCTCGCGGCGCTGCTCACGGCGTTGACGGTCGTGCTCGCGGGTCCGATCGGGTTTGTCGGGCTGGTGTGCCCGCACTTCGCGAGGCTGCTCGTCGGCCCCTCGCACGGGAGATTGATCATTGCCAGCGCACTGGTGGCGGTGACGCTGCTGGTGGGTGCCGATGCGCTCACGATGATGATCAGCCTGCCGAGCGGGCGGTTGCCGCTGGGTGTGATCACCTCGCTGGTCGGCGGGCCGGTGTTTATCGCGCTGTTGCTGCGCCACAGGGGGCGGATGGGATGAGCCTGCGGGTGATCGATCTTGATCTTGGGTACGGCGCGGCGCGGAGCGTGATCGAGGGGCTGTCGCTGGATTTCGATAGCGGGATCACGGCGCTACTCGGGCCCAACGGATGTGGAAAAACCACGCTGCTGCGCGCGATCGGCGGGGCATTGATGCCGCGCACCGGCTCGATCCGATTCGGCGAGCGTGATCTAGGCGTGCTGGCCCCCGTGCAGCGGGCGCGGACAGTCGCGCTCATCCCACAGACGCCAAGCGTTTCGGCGGCGTTCACGGTTTGGGAGGTGGTCTCGCTCGGGCGGTTCGCGCTCAAGAGGGACGACGATGTCGTACACGCTGCATTGGCGCGGACAGATCTGCTGGATCTGAGCGGGGCGTTGTTTTCCCAGTTGAGCGCCGGGCAGCAGCAGCGCGTGACGCTCGCGCGGGCGCTTGCTCAGTTGGGCACCGGGCGGCACGAGGCGAGGCTGTTGCTCGCCGACGAGCCGTTCGCGGCGATGGACCCTGCCCGGGCGATGATGTGTACGGGCGTGCTGAGAAAACTCCGCGACGACGGGGTGAGCGTGGTCGTAGTCGCGCATGATTTTACGACCGCGGCGCGCCTCGCGGATCATGCGGTGCTCCTCGGCGCAGGCGGGCGGATCGAGGCGCACGGCCCGAGCACCGAGGTGATCGCGCCCGAACCTCTGGAGCGCGCATTCGGTGTGGTATTCGAGCGGGTTGAGACGCGCTCGGGAGCGGTTGTCGTTCCCTCGGAGGCGTGATCGGGTGTGCGGACGGGAATGGGATTACTCGGCGGCGCCGATGATGTTCACGCCGCAATCGACGTAGATATTCTCGCCGGTGACGCCCGCGCCCAAGTCGGAAACGAGCCAAACTGCGGCTCCACCGACGTCCGTGCCCTCGACGTTGCGCTTGAGTGGTGCGATCCTGGGGGTGTGCTCGAGCATGGTGTCGATGCCGCCCACCGCTGAAGACGCGAGGGTCTTGAGCGGGCCGCCTGAGATGGTGTTCACTCGGATTCCCTGCTCGCCCAGTTCGGCGGCGAGGTAGCGTGCGGTGCACTCCAGCGCGGCTTTGGCGACCCCCATGACGTTGTACCCGGGGACGACCTTCTCCGAGCCATAGTAGCTCATGCCGAGGATCGCGCCGCCGCCCGAGTCGGCCATCTGGGCGCGGGCACGCTGCCCCATGGCGAGGAGTGTGTACGCGCTGATATCGATCGCGCTGAGGTAGGCATCACGCGGGGTGGAGGCGAACTTGCCCTGCGCGAGCCATTCACGCTCGGCAAAGGCGATCGAATGGATCACAAAGTCCAGACGCGAGTTGTCCTTGGCGTATGACTCAAACACTTTGTCGAAATCTTCATCGCTTGATGCATCGCACGGGTAGAGCTGCGCATCGGAAATACCCAGCGTCTCGATCGCCTTGCGGGTGCGGCGTTCGTTCTTCACGCCGGGCAGGTGGGCGTATGAACAGGTCGCGCCGTGCTCGACGAGCGAGCGGGCGATATGTGTGGCGTATGAGCGGTCATTGGCGACGCCAAAGATCAGACCCTGTTTCCCGTCCAGCAGACCCATACGTATCTCCTCGTGGTGCTTGCGAACCGTACATCATCCGCGGGGTGCAGGCTTATGGCAAGACGAGCATCAATCCCCCGAAATCGGCTCCAGCAAAGCGAGGTATTCCCGGTTGCCCGGCTTCTTGCGGCGGGAGCCCCCGCCAGCGATGGGCGAAGTGGTCCACGCCTGCTCGCGCACGGCGTACCCCTCGAACCGCGATCGCACCTCATTTGCCACGCGCTGGGCATCGCTGTCGCTCAGCACGCCGCCTTCGAGCAGGTCTTCCATGCCCATCTCCTTCGCCTCGTAATGTGGCTTGACGAGCGAGAGGATCCGCCCCCCCACGCCGATTTCCGAGATCCATTTCAACGCGGCTTCCAATGCCAACCGCTGCACCGTCCACCCGAGATCCATCACGACGAGCCGGACGCCCGCGCCACCCGGCGGGTCGGTGTGCAGGGCGTTGGAACGCTCCAGGACCGTCACACGGTCGTCTGTCCGCAACCCGTAGTCGAGGACGCCGTACCCGGTATCCAGTGCGTACACATGCTCGGCGCCGTGCTTGAGCAGGCAATCGGTAAACCCGCCGACGTGGCACCCCAGATCGGCGCAGATCAACCCGGTTGGATCGAGTGCGAACTCGCGGAGGGCGTGCTCGAGCTTGAGCCCGCCGCGCCCGACGTAGGCGCAGCGTTCGCTCATGCCTGCGAGAGCCCGATGATCGCGACGCCCAGCTCGTCTGCCAAGCGGATCGTCTCGGGCTTGTCGATCATGATCACATCACCGGACGCGATCGCGATGCACCGCCCCTTGGCTTCGTACACCTTGCGGATGGTCTCGCACCCGATGGTCGGCACGTCGGAACGCCGGTCGTGCCCCACGCGTGCGCCCTTGAGCAGCGTCCACCCCGGGTTTTTGCACAGCTGCCCCGCCCGCTCGATCATCCGGTCGGTCCCCTCGATCGCCTCGACCGCGATCACGTCGCGCTCGCGCACCGCGATCGCCTGCCCGACATCCAGCCGCAGGATTTCCTTGAGCATCGCCCACCCGAACTCGGCGTCGGCGCGCTGCCCGGCGGTGGGCTGCTTGAGTGTCATGACACCTGCGCTGGAGAGGTGGCTCTGGATATGGGCGGTTGAGTCGATGAGTTCGATCCCCGAAGAGGCGAGGTGATCGGCGATCGCCGAAAGGATCAGGTGTGAACGCCGGTCTTTGCGGAGGCGGAACCAGAGCCTGAGGCTCACGAGGTCCGGCACGTTGCGGATGATCGTACCCCACGAGTGCATCATGTGTGCCTTGTCCACGCGCCCAACCATGACCGCGTGGTGCACACCCAATTTCTGCAGCGCCTTGCGCCACCCGCCCAGACGCATCGCCCCCACTTCTCTGAGTTCTTCGCAGATGGTGCGCAGTTCCGGGTCGAACTGCCCTGCGAAGCCGATGCAGCGCACCGGGTGACCGGCTTCGATCATCCCCTGCGCGACCAGCACCGGCAGACGTCCGCCGCCCGCGATGAGCCCCATCGGGGTCGGCGCTTCGGGCGGGTCCGTGAGGATCACCGGGGCGGGTGTGGTGACAATGCTCGGTGCCCCTCCACTCATCCGTCCGCTCCCTGTTCGCCCGCGCTCGCGATCGGTGCTCCGGGGGTCAGTATCTCTGGCCGCACCGGCCCCCGATCCGTTTGGGCATCGAGCCTGTCCAGCACGCCCACCACCTCGGAGGCGTGCTCGCACACCTCGTACAGCGTGCGCACGCCCTCGTTCACAAAGTTCGACGCGATCATGTGCTCGAACATGGTGAGCAGCGGGTCGTAATAATTCGCGTTGGGGTCGTCGGGATCACTTGTATTCACAATCACGATCGGTTTGTCATGCTCGCCAAGCAGACGCCCGACGAGGATCTCGAAAAACTCCTCGAGCGTGCCGACCCCGCCCGGCAGAACGACGAACGCCCCGCCCCGCGCTTCGAGCATTTGTTTGCGCTCGCGCATCGTTTTGACAATCGAGATCTGGTGGTTCTCCAGATCCAGTTGCTCGAGTGCGCACAGGCGTTCGGTGATGATGCCCGCCACGCGCCCGCCGGCGTCCCGCGCAGACTTCGCTATCTCCCCCATCAGCCCGCGGGTGCCTCCGCCGTACACCAACTCTCGCCCGGACTCGGCGAGCGCTCTGCCAAGGATCTGCGCTTCGCGGACGTAGTCGGCGTGCAGGTGCGGGCTGGACGAGCAGTAGACGGTGACGGATCGGGCGGTGTGTTGCGGAGCACTCATGCCCGCATTCTACGTCCCCACGGAACACCCCCAAACTCCTCGCTTGGGCGAAAGTGCTACTCGGGCGTGGGACTTGTCCAGACATTGATCGCCTCGACGATCTGATCCGCTGCCTCGCGCTCGCCCCAGATGAGCCCGGCGAGAGCCGCGATCGCGAGCACCAAGATGATCAGCCCGAGCCTGGCGCGGTTTGGGTGGATACTGTGATGGCTCATCAGGCGAGGCATGGAGCCGCCCTCCTATCAAGCTGATCGGCTGCCTCGATCGATACCGCCACCGGGATTGCGGGAACCGCCCTCGATGCAGGCGGTATCACCCAGACCATGCCCCCCCCACCCCCCCAATCTCCCGCCCCCACACCTACCCCCCCATCCGCTCCCGCTGCGCCACCCCTGTATGCTCCCGCCCGAATGAACGACTCTCAGAGAGAATCAGGGGCGGTCGTCTGCGAGTTGCAGCAGATCCATAAGACCTACTTCAAGCCGGATGGCTCGGTCCTTGTCGATGCCCTGGCGGGGGTGGATTGCTCGATCCCGAGAGGGCAGTACGTCGCGATCATGGGACCCTCCGGCTCCGGCAAATCCACGATGATGAATGTGCTGGGGTGCCTCGATCGCCCCACCTCCGGTGCCTATCTGCTGGACGGGCAGGACGTCGCCCAGATGACGGACGAACAGCTCTCGGCCTATCGCGGACAAAAGATCGGCTTTGTGTTTCAGGCGTTCAACCTGATCTCGCAGCTGACGATTGTGGAAAACGTCGAGGTGCCGCTGTTCTACCAGGGGGTGCTGAAGAGCGAACGCGAAGCACGTGCGAAAGCGAAGCTGGAACTCGTGGGGCTGGGCGACCGCCTGACACACCGCCCGGCGGAACTCTCCGGCGGGCAGCAGCAGCGCGTTGCGATCGCGCGGGCGCTGGTCTCTGAGCCTGTTGTGCTGATGGCGGACGAACCCACCGGCAACCTCGACTCGGCGACGGGCGGCGCGATCCTCGAAACAATCGACGAGCTGCACGCGCAGGGGATGACCATCCTGATGGTGACGCACGACGATGCGATCGCGAACAGATGCCAGCGGGTTGTCTGCCTGCGCGACGGGCTCATCGAGACCGACACGCTGCAGTGATTCCCGTCAGGATCCCCGATCACAATCCAGTCTCGATAACACGCAGTGGCTGTACCAGCCGCGCGGTCTGAAAAAAAACCGGATCGGCACTCCGAAGAGCGCCAGATCCGGCTTCCGGGGGGCAAGGTTAACTGCGACCAGCCTAACATCGCCCCCCCGTGCGTGTCGAGTGTGGACCCGCAAAGTTGTCACGTCCGCTCGTGATTACGTCCTATCTGGACCTGAACCTCCGGGTTCTCGGAAGTTCCCGCCCGTCATGCCGATACCATCTCCCGCATGAGGGTTCTCGGCATCGATCCCGGTCTCCGGCTCACGGGCTACGCCTGCCTGGAGGTCAACCCGGATGATCCGACCCGACTACCGGGCATCATCGAGGCGGGTGTCTTCCGGTTCGGGCGGGGAAGAAGCATCTCCGATCGGCTGACAGAACTCGCCGACGATCTGGACGGGCTGCTTGCTCGGACATCGCCCGAGTTGGCAACCGTCGAGGCATTATTCGCCCACTACGCCCACCCCAAGACCGCGATCACGATGGCCCACGCGCGGGGCGTGATCCTGCTCGCGCTGCATCGCGCGGGGATCGAGATGATCGAGGTCGCCCCCAAGGAAGCGAAGAAATCTCTCACCGGCTCGGGGCGGGCCTCGAAAGAGCAGGTGCAGTCGGCGGTCCAGATCGTGCTCGACCTGCCCGAACCGCCCGAGCCGCCGGATGTGGCGGACGCCATCGCGATCGCGCTGAGCGGCGTCCGGCGCCACGCCATCGCATCGATCCATACATCTGCATAATGTCTCCCCCCCCACCAACACCCACACACTCATCACCACACCCCGTCCCCCTTGCGAATCGACCCATCACCCGGAGCAACAATGGCGAGCGAAACCGAGCAAGACCTGCGGGCGCAGGTGCTGATCGTTGAAGACGAAGCCGAGCACGCGGACGTCATGGCCGACGCCCTGCGCAAACCCGGGCACGTCTGCACGATCGTGCACGACGTCCCCAGCGCCATCGAGGAACTCAAGGGCGGGGCGTTCGATATCGTTGTCACCGACCTGCGCATGCCCAACTCGGGCGGGGCGAACAGCGTGGACGCAGAGGGCGCAAACGCGGGGTTCGTGATCCTCAACGAGGCGGCGTCGCTCCAGCCCGACGCCCAGACGATCATGGTCACGGCGCACGGCGATGTCGCCACCGCGCGGACCGCGTTCAAGCACGGGGCATTCGATTTCATCGAAAAGCCGCTCGATCTTGCTCTGTTCAGGTCACTCATCGATCGGGCGGCGGAGAAGGTGCTGCTCAGACACCACGCCGGCGAATTCTCCGAGCTGGTGCAGCACGACGGGTTCGAGGGGATCATCGCGGGCTCCGAACCGATGCGCCGGATCCTGGAGACCGTCCGCAAGGTCGCGGCCTCCAATCTCTCGGTGCTGATCACGGGCGAGTCGGGCACGGGCAAGGAACTGATCGCTGAGGCGATCCACAGAAACTCGCTCCGCAAATCCAAGAAGTTCGTCACGTTCAACTGCGCCGGGCAGAGCGAGTCGCTCATTGAAGATCAGCTTTTCGGGCACGTCCGCGGCGCGTTCACCGGTGCCGAGAAGGACCGGGAGGGCGTCTTTGAGTACGCCGACGGCGGCACGCTCTTCCTCGACGAGGTGGGCGACATGCCGCTGGCGATGCAGCCCAAGCTCCTCCGCGCCCTCGAATCGGGCGAGGTGATCCGCCTCGGGTCGAACGACCCGCGCAAGACCGACGTCCGGTTCGTCACCGCGACAAACAAAGACCTGCCCGAAGCGATCAAGGCGGGGCAGTTCCGTGAAGACCTGTACTTCCGCATCAAGGGCACGCAGGTCCACCTGCCGGCGCTGCGCGAGCGCCGAGAAGATATTCCCCGCATCGTGCGCCACGCCGTCGCCAGGTTCGCCGGAGAGTTGAACGCCCCCGTCCCTGATATTTCCGACGCCGCGATGATGCGCCTGAGTTCGTTCGGGTGGCCCGGCAACGTCCGCCAGCTCTTGAATGTCGTGCAGAACATGGTCGTCATCGCGGGCGGCGAACCGCTGGACGTCCGCCATATCCCCGACGATATCGCCTCGGGCGAGGACAACCCGGACGCCCCGCTCGCATCGGGCGGCTCGCTCGCCGGCACCTCCCTTGAGCAACTCGAAAAACGCGCCATCCGCGAGACGCTCCGCCTCACGGGCGGCAACCGCGAGCAGACCGCGAACCTCCTGGGCATCGGCGAGCGCACGCTCTACCGCAAGCTCAAGGAATACGGATTGAGGTGATGCCCCCTCTCCCTTTCCGGGGAGAGGTCGAAGATCCGCCGAAGGCGGGGTGGTCGAACGAAGTGAGACCGGGTGAGGGTCTTTATTCTTCCATTCTTGAGCGAGCAACTCGCAGAATTGTCCGCAGAACAGCGCCCCGAGATGACATGAACTCGGAAACGGTGAACCGGATCACTTTGACTCCCCACCACTGTTCGATGTACGCGTCGCGAGTCCCGTCCGCTTCCCGCTTCGGACCATGATGTGAACCGTCCAACTCCACAACGAGTCTTGCCTTGGGGCAGTAGAAGTCAGTGACGTAAGGCCCGAACGCTTCCTGGCGTCGAAACTTCAGGGCACCGAGTTGTCGATCACGCAAAGCCCGCCACATGACTCGCTCGGGCGGTGTGGAATCCTGCCTGAGTCGGCGAGGCAGGTTGCGTGATGGTTCGCCCATAACTGGAGCATACCGGAAGAAAGAAAAATCCCTCACCCGGTCCCGACAAGTCGGGACCACCCTCTCCCTGGAAAGGGAGAGGGGGCAAGAGAAGACATGCTCGTGCTGCGCGTGAGCATGCCACCCAAGAATAAGGAAGGAAAAGAGAGCACTGACCTTCCCTTCGGGGAGGTCAGTGGCACGGGGAGGTTGATCGAGGGTGCGTCAACTCCCGATCTGGAGCCCGGCGATCGCTGTCGCCTTGTCCGGCGCGAAGTCGAAGACTTTGTCCAGCCCGGTCAGCAGCATGATCGACCAGACGGCGTCGCTCACCGAGCACAGACGCATGTTCTTGTCCCGCTCGGCGATCGCCTTGCGGATCTTCAGCAGCTGCGCGATGTTCGAGGAGTTGAGGTATGTCACCTCCGCCATGTCGAGCACGACATCCCGCTTCTTCTGCGGCTCGTCGCTCGTGAGCTTCTGGTGGAGTTCGTTCATCTCCTCGGAGAGCGCGGGCTCGTCCGCGAGGTCACACACGACAATATTTTCCGACCAGTCCATGGGCATCGGGGGGCTCCGATCAATGGGGAAATCGCGTCACTCGACGGACGGTTGTAATTCTACATCGGCTGATCCGGTTGCGCGCACCACTATGAATCCCCGCGAATCGGGCGTGACCTCCGCCACCCTGTCGAACCGCGCCGCGAGCCCGGCTGCCTCGTACCGCTCCCACTCCGCCTTCTTGAAGACCACGATCGT
This sequence comes from Phycisphaerales bacterium, assembly GCA_029260435.1. Lineage (GTDB taxonomy): Bacteria > Planctomycetota > Phycisphaerae > Phycisphaerales > UBA1924 > OFTM74. Next base: position 18,454 of record JAJDDG010000076.1, read on the forward strand.
CCCCGCCTCGGGCACCGCCAACCCCTTGATCGCGTCCTTCTCCCACGAGCAATCCAGTTCGATCCCCCGCCCCCCACTCCCGCCCCCCAGCTCGCGCATGTACCAGATCACCTCTGGCTTGGAGTACACCGCCTGCCCCGCCCACACCGCCACTATCCCGTCCGAACCGATGCCGCGCGATTCGAGGGCATCAACAATCCGGACCGCGGCGTCGTACCCCCTGTCGCGCCCCTCCGGGCGGATGGTAAACGTCCACCACAACGCGGCGCCGATCAGCACCACCACCCACACCGCGCCGTTGCCCAGCAGCACCGACCGCGCCATCCGCGCGCGTTTGTTGTTGAACCCGCCCCCCCCACCAATCCCCCCCCCACCAACGCCCCCCCTACCAACGCGGGCACCAACAACGACGTACCCCACCACCGGCCCGATCAGCACCAACACGGGCAGGGCGTAGCGCGGGTTCGCGAGCCCGTACACCATGCCAACCGCAAGACCCACGAGTACAGATGCGGCAAGCACGCGCGCGATGTGTACCGCCCGCGCATCCATCGACGTGCCCGCCTCTGCTTTCGCATTTTTCCCAAACGGGAACGCCAGCGCGATGCTCATCGGTAGCGCGAGCGCCAACGCGCCGGGCACGAGCAGCGCGACACCTGCGAGCCGATCGGCAGACCACATAAACCCGGTAAAACTCTGGCGGACGATCGTTTCATCATCGGGAAGCGAGGCGTACAGCGCGATCATGACCCCGGCACCGATGAATAACCCCAGGAACGGCCCCCCGGCCGCCCACTTCGAAGCTGTTCGACGCTGCGCCTTGTCGCTCACAATCCAAGATCCGAAAAAGACTGCCATCACCACCAGCATCAGCACCGGGCCTTTGAGTAGTGCCCCGCAGACCATCCCGACGATCACCATCAAGGCGAGCAAACGCGGCTGCCGCTTGGTCCACTTCTCGCTCGGCACAAGCAGCGAGACCATCGGGAACGCCACGAGCGCGGCGCTGAGCATCAGCAGACTCTCGATATCCGCCGATCGCGCTGGCGCGATAAACCCCGGCAGCAGGGCTGTTGCCAACCCGGAGGCGAGCCCGCCCGCAGCACCGAACCACCGCAATCCGAACACCAGCGCGAGCAGCGCGAGCGCGGTGTGCCCCAGCGCAGAGGGCAGCCGCGCAGCGAACTCGTTCTCGCCGAACACCGCCGAACTCGCCGCGATCGCCCATGGCAGCCCGGGCGGTTTGTTGACATACACCGTTCCGAACATCCGAGTGGGGTACCACTCGCCGGTTTCGAGGATCTCCCACGCCGGAATCGCGCGGTGCCCCTCCGTTTTGGCGAGGCGTGGCCCGCTCATGCCGACCCACGCGACCACCACACTCACGACAACCACGAGCAGCGCCGCAGCAAACGGTGAACGCGAGATCGTTGCGCCGGGTGCCTTCATCCGCGAGAGCCTACCACCGACCGCTCAGGATCATCTCGATCGCGTGCGCCACGCCGTCCTCGGCGTTCGATTTCGTAGTCACGTCCGCGACCTCGTGCAACCGATCGACCGCGTTGCCCATCGCGATGCCCAGCGCCGCGCCCTCGATCATGCGGATATCGTTGATCTCGTCGCCGATCGCCGCGACCCGTTCGCGCGGCACGCCCTGCTCCAACGCGAGACGGTGGATCGCGGTCCATTTGCTGACCTGCGGATCGAAGACCTCCAACAAATGCACGCTATCGTTTTTCACCCCGACCTTGCCGCCGTCTTTGGTCGCGCCGACAGCCGCGAAGTGGTGGATCATCGCACGCTCATCGAACCGGGCCTTGATCCCGCGCGCCAGCTCGGTCATGACATCCGTTGTCGCCGCGAACCCGAGGCGGACGGTGTGCTCCGGGTGCGGGTCTTCCTCGACAGACGCCGCGAACTTCACCTCGACGTCCATCACCTCGAACCACCACCGCGACGGCTCCTCGATCGGGCCCGAATCGATCACCAGATAATCGAACCCCGCCGCGTCCCGGTCCTTGAACAGCAGCGGTGCCCTGTTGCGCTCGGCGAAGTACTCGCACATCTCGCGCACCAGCCCGCGGTCCATCGCCCACCGATGCATGGTTCTGCCGCTCGCCGCATCGACGATCAGCGCCCCGCCCGCGGTCACCATCGGCGCATCGGTGCGCCCCGCCGCTGGCGTGCGCCCGTCAATCTCGTCTACCAGGTGCGCCGACTCGATCAGCCCGCGCCCCGTGCAGATAACGATCTCGAGCCCGTGCTCATGAGCCCGCTCTACCGCCCGCTTGTTGACTTCGGAAACATGCCCGTCGGTCCCGACCAGGGTGCCGTCCAGATCAACGGCGAGAATGTCGTAGTTCACTTCGCCACCACCGGCAGCAGCTTTTCGAGCACGTTGAGCGCCCCTTCGAGATAGCTCGGATGTCCCTCGCGGTGCAGGAACGCGGGCACACACGCCGCCATCAGCACGCGCCTGATATTCGCCAGCTCGCCGGAATCATCGCTGACCAGCAGCCCGAGCTGCTTGCGCGCCTTGGCGATCTTCGCGACAGGCTTGATCCCCTTGACCGCATCGGGGCGCGCCCAGTAGAGGCGTTCGAGGTACACCGCGTCCTCCACCCAGTTGCCCGCGTGCACCTCCGCCATATCAAGCAGCACGCACCCGCCGCCGCCCCATGGTGAATCGTCGGCCCGCACCATCATGTTCCCCGGGTGCAGATCACCATGACACCATGTATCAATCGGACGCTGCCTCCACCGCTCGACAATCGTGTCGAGATGCTTTGAGACTTCTCTGAGCGCGTTGGTCCACCCCTGCTCGTTTTGGATGTGGTTCTCCTTGACCTCACCGCGTGCCTTGGCGACAAGCGTCGCCCACGGTGCCCGCTGCGGCTTCTCGATGATCGGGAACGCCTCGCCCGAATGCTTGTAAAAACTGGCCGCCGCCTCCGCGAGCGAGACAAACACTTCCTTGTGCAGGCGTGCGGCGAGCGGATCACCCGGCAGGCGCTCCATCACGATCCATGCCAGGTCGTACCCACCGAGTTCCAACCCCGAACCGACCACGTTCACAAAGTGGCGGTCCTTGCCGGATAGCGCCGTGGCGTACCGGTGCTCGGTCGGCCCGATCGGCAGCTTGACCACGACATCGCGCGGGGCGTCACCGGAGTCGTACGTTGCGTATGCGGTTGCAGCCCCCGACCGCTGCCAGTCCACCCTGAACCAATGAAAATCAGAAACCTTCCCGCCGCAAGCCTCGGCGATCGCGGGCTCGAGCTGCCTACCCAGATCGTGCGGCGAAGCACCGCCGTGAACACCCGAGACCTGCACTGTCATAGGCGTCCGCCCCCCTGCTCGTTGTCGGCTGTGACCTGTCCCTCCATCACCCGCAGTCTACCGCGCGGCGTGGTCAAAATCGAAAGAATTGATCCCGTCCACAACGAGTCTTATCAGACGCCCGCAGGTCGCCTTGTCCATCGCGGGAGCCGGGTTCAGCACCAGAACATCCCCCAGCGGACGCACCATCGCCCCCGAGCGGGTGATCGCCTCGCACACCGACCGCCCGACACGCGCCGAACGCTCGAACGCCACCCACGCCTGCCGCCCCTGCACAAGCTCAATTCCGATCATCACCCCCCGCCGCCGGACATCGCCCACATGCGGGTGATCCGAGAGCCCCCCCGCGATCTCCCGCTCCATCAGCCCGCCGATGGTGTTCGCGTGCTCGACAATCCCGCGCTGCTGGATCAGATCGAACGACGCGATCCCCGCGGCGCACGCCAGCGGGTTACCCGTGTAGGTGTGCCCGTGAAAGAGCGTGCGCTCCTCGCCGGGCTCGCCATCGAAGCTCCGCGCAATCTCGGGCGAGCACACCGTCGCCGCGAGCGGCAGGTACCCACCGGAGATCCCCTTGCCCATGCAGACGATATCCGCCCGCACACCCTCCACATCGCAGGCGAACATCCCGCCCGTCCGCGCAAACCCCGTCGCCACCTCGTCCACAATCAGCAACACACCCCGCTCCCGCGCAAGCCGCTCGACACCTTGCAGATACCCGTCCGGGTGCTCGATCATCCCCGCGGCACCCTGCATCAGAGGCTCGATGATCACCCCCGCGCACCGCCCGCCCACCTCATCCAGCGTGCATTCGAGCGCAGCAAGCGCCTGATCCCGCACCGCATCGCGCAGCTCGCCGTCCGCGCTGGGCCATCCATCGACCGAATCCCGCCGCCTGTCCCGCGCCACATCCGGCGCGGGCGCTTTGGCACACCGAAACCGCATCGAGCCGAACGGCTTGTGCAGCACCTCGGAATACCCGACAGACACGCCGCCCGTCGTATCCCCGTGATACGCCCCCTCCAGCGAGACGAACGTATCCCGCTCGCCCCGCCCGTTGTAGTAGTGGTGCCCGATCGCCATCTTTAGCGCAAGCTCGACGGCTGTCGCCCCGGCATCCGAGTAGAACACCTTCGCATTCTCGTGCTCGACAACGGGAGAAACACCCGCGATCCGTGCCGCCAGTTCGATCGCCGGCACCGTGGCGTACCCGAGCATGGTCGCGTGCGCGATACGCCCGAGCTGATCGCGCACCGCGTTATCGATCTCGGGAACGCGGTGCCCGTGGACATTGCACCACAGACTCGAAAAACCGTCGATGTACCCCCGCCCCTCCGTGTCGAACAGCTCGAAGCCCTCGCCGTGCTCGATGACGATCGGTTCGCCCCCGCGCCACCGGCGCATCGCAGTGAACGGGTGCCAGAGATGCGCGAAGTCCGACTCGATCAGCCGGCGTGTCTCGGTGCTGCAATCGGTTGCGGGCTGCTCCATCACCCGAGTCTAGCAGCGCGTTCAAAAAGGCAACCGCCCCCTCGCGGGGGCGGCGCTATAGCTTTGAGTATCAGATTTCAGGAAGAATTACGACTCGCCGCGCCGCCGACGACCGGTGAAACACACAAGCCCGAGCCCGCCGAGCACAGCGGTGCCCGGAGCCGGTACAGGCTTCACGGTGAACAGGAAGTCGCCGGAGACATTCTTGGAGCGACCACCCTGCTGCCTGCCCGTGAGCCAGCCCCAACCGGAGATGCCATCGAACCCGCGGTGTCCCAAGTCGTTGTCTTCGTCGCCGAGACGGAACACCCGCCCGCTATCATTGGCCTTGTCCAACAGGTCGAACACGTCACCGAGCGGTGTCGAGATGATGCCGGAGTTCGAGGCGGGGAGGCGGACCTCCAGATCGTTATCACCCGAAGCGAGCGACAGCCCGGAGGTATAGGAAAAATCGATCTCGTACATACCCTTGTACACGTCATCAGCCCAGTCATCGCCGATGTCTCGTCCACCAAATACTGAGCCGAAGATCCGGATCGATGAGCCGCCAGCATCGACGATCATCCGCATATCCGATGCTTCGTGATCGAAGTCGAACGTGAACTTCCGTGAGCCCTTCGGGCGGTAGAGGCTGTTCAGCACCATGCCGTAGAACGGCGTGGCGCTGTTCCCATCCGGGTGATTGCCCAAGGAGTATTCGCCATCGCCAAGAGCCGCGGTGACGTTGCCGGTGGGCACCTGTCTGCCACCCTTGGGACGCTTGTCCTTCTCTTTGTGTTTCTTGTCACCATGGTGCTTGTCATTGTCATGATGCTTCTTGCCTCCGCGGTCGTCATCCGACCTGCTGGCGTTGGCGTTACTCGCGAGCATGCCGATCCCGACAGCGCTTACAAGCACGCACAGCAATCCTGTCTTGCCATTTCTCATTGTTTCTCTTCTCCCTCGTCTGTCTGGTATCCAGATGTGGTGATGTCACGGCGCCAACTCGGCGACACCGCGACGCACTCAAGCAGACACCACAACCACCGCGCGTCGAGCGATTCCACGCCGATACGCCTGATTCACCCCCCGCCAACGCCGAACACACCGCACAACCCGTACAGCCCCACCCCGCCCCGCCCACAAACCCCTCTGCCGGATAGCACCACACGCAGACCCGGTACCATCGATCGCATGCAGTCGCTCGCCCAAATCCGTGCCATCCTCGCCGGGGATGATCTCGCCCCGCGCAAATCCCTCGGGCAGAACTTCCTGATCGATCACAACCTGATCACCAAGCTGGTAGACGCCTCGGGCATCCACGCGGCATCGCTCGTCCTGGAGGTCGGCCCGGGCACGGGCACGCTCACCGAGGCGCTGCTCGAGCGCGGCGCCACCGTCATCGCCGCCGAGCTCGACGCCGGGCTGTCCCGCCACCTGCACGCACACTTCGTCCGCGAGGAAAAAGACGGGCGGTTCATGCTGATCGAGGGCGACTGCCTGAAATCCAAGCGTGCCCTCGCCCCGTCGATCATCCAAGCGCTCAACGGGCGCCCCTTCAGGCTTATCGCCAACCTCCCCTACTCCTGCGCCACGCCCCTCATCGCCCACCTCGCGAGCGAGCACCCCAACTGCCTGTCCATGCACGTCACCATCCAGAAAGAGGTGGCCCAGCGCCTCCGCGCCAAACCATCAACAAAGGAATACGGCGAGGCCTCCGTGCTGGTGCAGGCGCTGTGCGAGGTCGGACGGATCGCCACCCTCCCGCCCTCGTGCTTCTGGCCCCCGCCCAAAGTGACAAGCGAGATGATCTCGATCACGCGCCGAACCACCCCGCTCACAGAAGATTTTCCCGCCCTCGCGCGCACCGTCCATATGCTGTTCGCCCAGCGCCGCAAGCAGATCGGCTCGCTCCTGCCCAAGGGCACCGGATTGCCACCCGATATCGAGCGCACAATGCGCGCCGAGCAGCTCACGATCGAGCAATTCGTCCGCCTTGCCGATTCGATCGAAAACTAATCCAGCTCGCCCATGTCCCGCATGTGGGGCGGCACGCGCCTCGGCGCGGTCTCCTCTGCCTCTTGTGCCGCGCGACGCTCCTCCATCTGAGCAACGCCCCAGCACGCCTCGAGCAACTCGCGCAACCCTTGGGAGTTCGCAGAACTGATCGCCAGGAGCTGTGTCTCCGCGCCAAGCTGAAGCGATGCACGCATCGCCTTCACCGCCGCCTCCACCTCGTCCGCGTCGCTGATCAGGTCCGACTTGCTCAGCACCACGATCTCCGGCTTCTCCGCGAGCTCGGCGCTGTAGTTCATCAACTCATCTCGGATCGCGCGGTAGTTCGTTTCCGGATCGCTGCCGTCCGCGGGACTCGCATCGATCAAGTGCACCAGCACGCGCGTCCGCTCGACATGGCGCAGGAACTCGTGCCCGAGCCCCACACCCTCGCTCGCGCCCTCGATCAGCCCGGGGATATCCGCGAACACAATCCGCCGACCCGGATCCACTTCCGCGATCCCGAGCTGCGGCGAGAGTGTCGTGAACGGGTAAGCCGCGACCTTCGGCGTCGCGTGCGTGATGGTCGAGAGCAGCGTGCTCTTGCCGGCGTTGGGCTTGCCGATGAGCCCGACATCCGCGATCAGTTTCAATTCCAGACGCAGTTCAAGCTCGCCGCCCGGATCACCGTCGGTCTGCTCACGCGGCACCTGGTTGGTCGAACTTTTGAAGCGGTCGTTGCCCAGCCCGCCCCGACCACCAAGTGCGATCACGATCTCGTCACCCAATACAAGATCGCAAACCAGCTCCCCCGACTCGTTGTTGTAGATCAGCGTGCCCGGAGCGAGGCGCAGAATGACGTCCTCGCCGTCCGCCCCGTACATGTTCTTGCCGCGCCCATCTGCCCCACGGGTGGCTTTGAAATGGTGCTGATGGCGGAAATCCATCAGGGTCTGGATGTTCGCATCGCCCACGACGATCACACTGCCCCCCTTGCCGCCGTCGCCGCCATCTGGCCCGCCCTTGGGGATGTACTTCTCACGCCGGAAGGAGATACACCCGTCCCCGCCGTCGCCCGCCTTCACATGGATCGTCGCTTCGTCAATAAACATCCGAACGAGTCTACACGGTGTCCGTCTCACGGAACCTCCCCCGACCGCACCGGCTACCATGATTCGTCACGAAACTCGACCGGAGCACCCCGCCCGATGACTACCCCCCACCTCGCCTTCCGAGCCATCCTCGTCCTATCGATCGCAGCAGGCGCTCTGCTCGCCTCATGCCAATCGGGCTCCTCCCAACGCCAGCGGGCAAGCGGGCAGGCCCGCCCGATCATCACACGCGATCTCCCCACTGTCCTCCGCAACCTTGTCGGCTCGGAAACCACCCTCGCGGGCTCCGAACCCATCCTCATCTCCGGGTACGGACTCGTGGTCGATCTAAGCGGCAATGGCTCCTCGGACGTCCCCCTCGCCATCCGCGCCATGATGGAACAGGAGATGAGCCGCATGGGCATCGGCTCCTCACGCGCCCAAGCAGGCGCATTCCGAGGCTTGTCCCCGAGCGAGTTGATCGACGACCCGAACACCGCCGTCGTCCTCATCCGCGCCGTCATCGAGCCCGGTGCTCCCAAGGGCACCCGCTTTGATATCCGGATAGACGCACTACCCGGCACCTCCACCGCTTCTCTCGAAGGCGGGCGCTTGTACACCACCCGCCTTTACAAAGGACAGGTCCGCCCCGGCATGCCCTCGACCGAGCACCTCGCCACCGCACGCGGCAACGTCTTCTCCAACCCCTTTGTCGATCCGACGCACTCCGGGTCCGCCGGCGGTCAGACATCCGGACGCGTCCTCGGCGGCGGCTCGGTCGCCACGCCCCAACCCCTGCGCCTCATCCTCGACAACCCCTCGCACTCCCGCGCCCGAGCCATCACCGCCGCGGTCAACTCCCGTTTCCCGCGCGAAACCGGCGCAGCATTCACCGCCGAAGGGCGGTCCGATGAGGTCGTCGATATCACCGTCCCCCCCTCCTACCGCAACCGCCCGGCGGACTTTGTGCAGCTCCTCCTGCACACCCGGATCGATCAATCGCTCCCCGAAGAATGGGCGCTCCGCTACACACGCGCGCTTAAAGATGATCTCGCCCTCTCGGGCGAACTCTCCTGGGCGCTCAGAGCTCTCGGGCCGATCGCAAAAAAACACCTCCGCCCGCTCTACAACTTCCCCGAAGCCTCGCCGCGCCTCGCCGCGCTCGAAGCCGGTGCTTTTCTCCAGGATCCGACCACACGCCCCGCGCTCGAAGACCTCGTCACCAACGGCCCACCCGCGATCCGCGCCAGCGCGATCAAGCTGCTAGCCGGCCTCGGTTCGGACCCGAATGTAAACCGATTCCTCCGCGCCCAGCTCAACAACCCCGAGATCGACCTGCGCATCGCCGCCTACGAGGGGCTCGTCCAACGCGCTGATCACACCGTGACCCGCACGATGATCGATAACAAGTTCATCGTAGACATGGCACCCTCCATCTACCCCACCGTGTATATCACCCAGCTCAAGCAGCCCAAGATCGTGCTGCTCGGCGCCGACCGCGCGTTCCCCATGCCGGCCTTCGTCTCCATCTGGGGCGACTCCCTCATGATCGACGGGAGCGAGGGGCAGACGCGCGTCCGCGTGTTCTACAAAGACGACCGCACCGGGCGCTCCACCACCGAGACCACTGCCTCGGACCTGCCATCTCTCCTCCGACTCCTGGCGCACGAATCCACCCCCGAATCCCCCTCGCCCGGGCTCAACCTCACCTACTCCCGCACCGTCGGTGCGCTGCACCGCCTGCTCGACGCCGGGCTCACCGACGCCATCTTCATCGCCGAAGCGGACAGGCTCGCCCTCGAACTCGCCCGCTCCGTCCAGGCAGAGTTCACCAACGAGCGACCCGAACTGACCGCCTCCGCCGAGCCCGACCCCGCCCAAGCGCTGTGGGACGATCTCGAAAACGCCCCCGCCGCGGACGGGCAGGCTCAGGCTCCGCCCTCGCTGCTCGAACCCAGGCCCAAACGCCAGTTCGTCGTGCCCCTCGCGCCCCCGCCAGCGAAAAAGTAGCCCCCCGTTGCATCCACGCCCCGCCCCCGCGATACTCGGCAGACCGGGCCGGGCCTGTTCGCGTTCGGAGAACGCTTTTCATTATGCCCCGGCTCCGCAGACACGGAGGTCGTCACCACCCATGCGCCTGGCAAAGCTCACCCTCGCGGGCTTCAAATCCTTCGCCGATCGGACTGAGTTCACGTTCGACGCCCCCACCACCGGCATCGTCGGTCCCAACGGGTGCGGCAAGTCCAATGTCGTGGACGCCATCAAGTGGGTCCTCGGCGAACGCTCCGCCAAATCACTCCGTGGCAAGGAAATGATGGACGTCATCTTCGCCGGCTCCGCAGGGCGTCCGCCCGCGCAGCGCGCCGCCGTCACGCTCACATTTGATAACCCGCTCCTCACCGACGACCAGATCGAGCAGCGCGACCTCGCCCACGCAGAAACAGAACCCGCCAAGACCAGCCCCGATCCCGACGACCCCGCGGCAGACGAGGTCTCCCCTCTCGACCGAGAAGCCGCCCGCAACCGCAGGCTGCCCATCGACGCCGAAACCGTCGATGTCGAACGCCGCCTCTACCGCGACGGCACCTCCGAGTACCTCATCAACTCGAAGAAGGCCCGCCTGAAGGACATCCGCGAGCTGTTCATGGACACGGGCGTCGGTGCCCACGCCTACTCGATCATCGAGCAGGGCAAGGTGGACGCCATGATCCTCGCCAACACCAAGGACCGGCGCACCTTTTTCGAGGAAGCCGCCGGCGTCGCCCGCTTCAAAGCACGCCGCACCGAGGCGATGCGCAAGCTCGACCGCGCCGAAACAAACCTCGTGCGCGCCCGCGAGCAACTCTCCAACACCGAACGCCGCCTCCGCATCGTCAAGGGGCAAGCCGCCAAAGCGCGCAGGTTCACCGCGATGGACGCCGATCTCCGCGCCACCCGCGCCGCGCTCTTCTTCGACCAGTACCACGACCTCTGCCAGCGCCTCGAAGGGCTCACCTCCCAGCTGCACGACATCCAGCTCAAACGTTCCGCCGCAGCCGAGGCCCTCGAACAGCTCGAAGACGACCACCAGCAGATCCAGCTCGACCGCGCCGATCTCGCCCAGCACCAGCGCGACATGGACTCCACCAGATCGGACGCCGCCCACCGCGCGAGCGCCGCGACCGACCGCCTGCGCATGAGCGAAACGCAGAAGCGCGAAGCCGCCGAGGCGATCGCCCGCGACGAATCCCGTCTCGGGGAAATCGACCAGCGCATCGAGGAGTTCCGCGCCGACGCCGCCGAGCAGCGCGCCCTCGCCGAGCAGCTGGAGAAAGACGTCGCTGGCGCCGATCAGGAATTGGAGCGCGTCGCCACATCACGCCAGACCATCCAAAACGACCTCGCCGAACAGCGCCACGCCCTCTCCCAGCACCGCGCCCAGTGCATCGCTGTCGAACGCGAACGCACCACCCTCACCGCGTGCGTCGAGTCCGACCGCGCCCGACTGGGCTCGCTCGAAGAACAGCACCAGGCCGCGAACACCAAGCTCCGCTCGCTCGACGAGCACGAACGCCAGCTCAAAGAGCAACTCGAACAGGCAAACACCGCCTTCCGCACGCGAGCCCAGCGCATCACTTCGCACGAACAGGAGATCGACCACGCCGCGTCCTCCGCGTCCTCGCTCTCCGACGACCAGCGCGCCGCCGCAGCCGAACTCGCGCAGCTCCAGCAGGAAGCCGCCCGGATCGATTCAAGGCGAGACACCCTCGCCGAGATGATCGAGTCCCGCGCGGGGCTCGCCGACGCCGTCAAAGACCTCCTCGACCAGCACGACACGCTCACCAACCGCGAGCAAACCGAGCACCTCAACCTCGGCGCACCCGCGCTGATCCGTTCGATCCGCGCACTCATGGCGGACATCATCCAGGTGGACGCCGAGCACGCCATCCCCGTCGAAGCCGCCCTCGGCTCGAACCTCCAGGCGATCGTCGTGGACGACCTCTCCGCCTTCGATGACGAGCCCATGCTCAGCGCACTCGCGGGCAGGGTCACCTTCCTGCCCGCCCGAGGCGTGCCGGACAATGTCACCGACCTCCTCTCGGACATGGTCGCGCCGAACAGCGCAACGCCGCTCTCGCGCTTCGTTGATTGCGAAGAGGCCTACCGCCCCCTCGTAAATCGACTGCTCGGTCGAACCTACCTCGTGCCCGACCTCGACACCGCCCGCACGCTGATCACCGGCGCACTCGCCGGGCGCGGCGTGCGACTCGTCACCAGTTCGGGCATCCTGATCGACGCCGACGCACGCGTGATCGCCGGCTCCACATCCGCGAGCGCCGACGACGCCCATGCGACAAGCGAGGCCGGAAGCGTTGGAGGGCTGCTACAGCGCCGCGCCGAACTCGTCGAACTCGAAAACATCACCGCCGGGCTCGATTCCCGCATCGACCAGCGCCGCTCCGTGCTGCACTCGCTCGATCAGAAAGCCGACCAACTCGCCGACACCCTCGCCGAGCGCAGGCACCTGCTCGCAGCAGACCAGCGCGAGCTCGTGACCGAAGAATCCCGCCGCCAGCGCGCCGAGACCGAGCTCTCACGCCTCAACCGCGAGCGCACCGAACTCACCGAAGCCGCCCGGACGCACGCCTCCCGCGCCGCCGAATGCACCGCCCGTCTCGAAGAGCTCGCGACGCAGAGCGACCATCTCCAGCGCCGCCTCGACAGCGCCAACGACCTCGCCCTCACCACCGAACGCGAGATCGAGGCGACCCAGATCCAGCTCGACCGCGCTTCCCAGGCCCTCACCGACGCGAAGGTCTCCGCGGGGCAGCAGCGCGAGAAACTCCTCGCCTCCCGCCGCGAAGGCTCCCGCGTCGAGACCGCGCTGGACGACGCCAACCGCGACCACACCCGACTCAAAGACCAGCTCACCTCCCGACTGGAGTCCGTCACCACCGCCCAGCAGGCGATCGAACGGGCGAACGCCGAGATCGCTGGCGCGCAGGCAGAAGCACAGGAAGCCGAAGCCGCCCTCGCCGAGATCGCCACCAAGATCGACGAGGCCGCAACGCAAGCCGACCACCTCGCCCAGCGCCTCGCCGCATCCCGCGACCACGCCAAGGTCATCGACCGGGACTACGGCTCGCTCGAGATCACAAAGCGCGAACTCGAAGTCCGGCGCGAAGCCATCGAAGCCCGCGCCGAAGAAGATCTCTCGCTCGACCTCCACATCGAGTACCCCGAGTACCGCGAGCTCATCACAGATCCCGATGTCATCCCGATCGACGCCGAAGCCGCGGCCCCCGAGATCGACGAACTCCGCAAAGCAATCGCCAAACTCGGCAACGTCAACCTCGACGCCATCGAAGAAGAAGCCACCCTCGCCTCGCGCAACGACGACCTTATCCAGCAGGTCGCCGATATCGACCGCGCCCGCGAGCAACTCACCTCGCTCATCGAACACCTCGCGATCGTCTCCGAGCACCGATTCAAAGAAGTCTTCGAGACAATCCGCGACCGCTTCGCCGGCCCCTCAGGCATGTACCGCAAACTCTTCGGCGGCGGCAAGGCGGACATCAAGCTCATCCCCGATCCAGAAACCGGGGAGATCGACTGGCTCGAATCGGGCATCGAGATCACCGCACGCCCCCCCGGCAAAGAGCCACGCACCATCTCCCAACTCTCGGGCGGCGAAAAAACACTCACCGCCGTCGCGCTGCTCATGGCGATCTTCGAGTCCAAGCCCTCGCCCTTCTGCGTGCTCGACGAAGTGGATGCCGCGCTGGACGACGCAAACGTCGAACGCTTCTGCGCCATCCTCGCCGAGTTCCTCGACCGCTCCCACTTCATCGTCATCACGCACAACAAGCGCACCATGCAGACGCTCGACCAGCTCTACGGCGTCACCATGCAGCAGCGCGGTGTATCGACGCGCGTCGCCGTCCGCTTCGACGACATCAAACACAAGCAGCCCGACGCGATCACCGCAACGGATGCCGCGCCCACAAACGGCACCAAGCCCTCCCTCCGCGCCGGATTGGCGGCTGTCCGGCAGGACCAATCGCCCGTCGGCGCGTCGGATTAGAGCGCCCGGTCCAAAAACCCCCGCACCGATTTGCCCAGCGCTTCAACCGCTGCCACTCCTGCGCCGAACGATCCATCGCCCACGCCGTGTGCATCGAAATTGTGATCCCCCTCGTCAAGGAAGCACGTCTCGATGCTTGTTTTTCCGAGCAATCCGACGATCCGTTCCGCGTGCGCAAACGGCACACTCGCATCCCCCCGCGCGTGGCACACCAGCGCCGGGCAGGTGACCCGCCCGACATCCTCTGTGAACTGATCACGATCCGGCTCATCAAGATGGTGCGCGTACCACGACCGCCCGAGACGGACCTTCCCGCCCGTCGCCCGCCCGCACTCGCGCTCCACGTACCCCTTCTCGTCCAACTCATCCCGGATCGCATCGGTGAACCTTGTGTATGTCCCCGTCGCCGCGATGCTCACCACCGCGCCCGGTCCGTCTCCCGCCGCGCACATCCGCCCCGCGAGACCCAGCACCTGCGCACCACCCCGACTATGTCCAACCAGAATCAACGGCAGCCCCTCGCCCTCAAGCTCCCCCGCGCACACCGCATCGACCACACGCCGGATATCAAACATGCAGTGCGCCAAGCTGTCCCGCGCAAACACATCCAGATTATCGATCGAATCGCCATCCTCCCCAACACCCGCGTGCCCCATCGTGAACCGATGACTCACCAACCCCATCCCCGCCAGCGCCTTGCTCACCACCGGCATGATGTTCCGCCGCAGATTCCCCGTGAACCCGTGCGCGACGATTGCCACACCGCGTGCTGCGCCATCCGGTGAATCAGTAACGCCCCGGAGCGGCAGCCCCTCCGCCCCATCGAGTTGCCATTCCCACCAGCTCACGATCCCAATCTCTTGATGACCGCATCCGCAAAGCCCTGCGTATCGAGCGAACCGCCGAGGTCGCCCGTCTTCTCGCCAGCCTCCAGCGCCGCGAGATACGCCGATTCGATGCGCTTGGCGCTCGCCGCCGCCTCTTTGTTGCCCTTGTAGTCGCCCAGATACTCAAGCATCATCTTCGCGCTCATCAAGAGCGCGAGCGGATTCGCAACACCCTTGCCCGCGATATCCGGCGCCGAGCCGTGTACCGCCTCGAACACAACCCGTTCATCACCGTAGTTCCCGCCGGGCGTCACACCGAGCCCGCCAACCAACCCCGCGCACAGATCGGACATGATGTCCCCGTACAGGTTCTCGCAGAGGATGATGTCGAACTGCGTTGGATCCTGCACCAATCTCATCGACCCCGCATCAACGATCACCTCTTCGTACTCGATA
Organism: Phycisphaerales bacterium; assembly: GCA_029260435.1. Taxonomy (GTDB): domain Bacteria; phylum Planctomycetota; class Phycisphaerae; order Phycisphaerales; family UBA1924; genus OFTM74. Next base: position 33,696 of record JAJDDG010000076.1, read on the forward strand.
TTCGGATAATCCTCCGCATGCACCATGCGGCACAGATCGAGCAGCAGCCCGTCGGTCATCTTCATGATGTTCGCCTTGTGGAAGACGCTCACCTTCTTGCGCCCATTCCGATTGGCGAACCGGAACGCCCCCCGCGCAATCCGCTTGCACGCCTTGCGCGTCGCGACCTTCATCGAGATGATCACCTCGCTGGTCACCTGATTCTCGACCCCCGAGTACAGCCCCTCGGTGTTCTCCCGAATAATGATCAGGTCCACACCCTCGTACCGAGATTCCACACCCGCCAGACTCTTCACCGGTCGCACCGCCGCCCACAGATCCAACCGCTTGCGCAGCCCCACGTTCACCGAAGAAAACCCCTCGCCGATCGGTGTCGTGCAAGGCCCCTTGAGCGCCACCCCGCGCTGCAGAATCGCATCAACCGTCACCTCGGGCAGCACATCGTCCATCCCCGCCTCCAGCGCCGCCACGCCCGCCAGATGCATCTCGAACACCACCGGCGCACCCGCACCCTCCAGAACCCGCACCACGGCATCGGAAATCTCCGGCCCGATTCCGTCCCCAGGGATCAATACAACCTTTTGTTTCGCCATAAGACGGATTGTATCGCCACCCCCGCCCTCCAACTTGACCACTACCCCAGCACCCGCTCCGCCGCCGCCGCGTTCTCCCGGATATGCGCCGGGTTGATCGACCCGACGATCACACTCGATACCCCCCCGCCTCCCTTGCCCGCGAAGACCGCCCGCAGCGCACGCTCGGCCCCGCCATCAACACCGTGCCCACTCGCAAACGCCTTCTTCACGAACACGCCCACGCCGCGCTCCGCCGCCCGTTGAACGACCACCCGCTCGTCATCGTACCCCTCGTGTACCGTCACCATCACCACATCGCACAATTCCACCGCGAGCAACCCGCCCGAAACAGTCTTCGTGCTCGCGCCGGTCGCACGAATCTTCCCCTCCTCTTTCAACCGGGTGAGTGATTCCATCGCCCCGCTCTCGCGCAGGATCTGCTCGTCGTTGCCGTCCGAGTGGATCAATACCACATCGAGCACATCCGTCCGCAATAACCGCAGACTATTCTCAACGCTCGCCCGCACACCACCCGCCGAAAAATCAAACGCCGATTCCCCGCTCGCCGCATCGAACGACTCGCCCACCTTCGTCACGATCACCCAATAGTCTCTGGCCGACCCCAAAATCCGCCCGAGCCGCGCCTCGCTCTCGCCATACGCCAGCGCGGTATCCACCACGTTCATCCCCGCCCCCCGCGCCGCATCCAGCACCCGGCGCGCACCATCATCATCGGGAATCTCAAACGCCCCCGGATACTTCACTCCCCGGTCCCGCCCGAGCTTCACCGTGCCCAATCCAAGCACGGATACACCGATCCCGGTTGTCCCAAGCAGCCGCTTCTCCATCCCCGCACTCTACCCCCCCGCCCCCCGATCCGCCCTCCCGGAACCACACCGCCATACCATGCACCCGCACATGCCCCCCCCAACTCTCCCAACCGATCCCGTTCAAATAGACGCACTCATCATCGGCGGCGGCATCGCCGGGTGCTGGACGCTCGACCGCCTCACCCGCGCGGGGCGCTCCGCCGTCCTCATCGAAAAGACCGCGCTGGGATCGGGGCAGACCATCTGGTCCCAGGGCATCCTCCACTCCGGGCTCAAGTACACCCTCGCCGGCTCCTTCAACAAATCCGCCCGCGCTATCCGCGAAATGCCCGCCGTCTGGCGCGCCTGTCTCGCGGGTGAATCCGACCCCGATCTCTCCCCCGTTGCGCTCCGTTCAGAGCACTGCCACCTCTGGCGCACCGACTCCCTCTCTTCCCGCGCCGCAATGATCGGCGCAGCAGCCGGGCTGGTCACCAAACCCGTAGACCTCGCGCCAACAGACCGCCCCGAGATCCTCCGCGACTGCCCGGGCAAGGTCGCCCGTCTCGATGAACAGGTCATCGAACCCGCCTCGCTCATCGCCCGATTCCTCGAACTCCACCACCACCGCATCATCCGCGCCGACATCGCGCAGGACGCCCTCCTCGACATCCCCGAGCCCGGCGTCCTCCGCTCGATCACCATCCAAGGCGTCACCCTCGCGCCGCGCACCACAATCATCACCGCAGCCGCCGGCGCACCCGCGCTCGCCGAGGTGCTGCATCTCCCCGCACCCCACTCCCAGACCCGCCCGCTGCGCATGGTCCTCGCCCGCTCCGCCTCGCTCCCACCGCTCAACGCCCACTGCGTCGATGGCATGTCCACCCGCGTCACCATCACATCAACACAAGACGCATCCGGGCGCACCATCTGGCAGATCGGCGGCGAGGTCGCCGAGCAGGGCGCACTGCGCACCGATGCGCAGACCATCGCCCTCGCCCGCGCCGAACTCGCAGCCGTCCTCCCCTCGCTCGATCTTTCAACAATCGAGTTCGCGACCTACGAAGCCCCCCGCGCCGAATCACGCACCAAATCCGGCAAACGCCCCGAGTCCGTCACCCTCGAACATTGCGCCCGCACCATCTTCGCCTGGCCCTCCAAACTCGTCCTCGCCCCGCAGCTCGCCGACGACATCCTCGCAGCGTTGCCCCCATCAGAAAACTCCTCGTCCCCGGACGCGCTCGCCGATGCGCTCGCCCACCTCCCACGCTCCGAAGTAGCGATCCCCCCCTGGGAAACCGCCTCGTTCTCGCGCTGAGCGCAGAAAAACACCCGGCGTACACCGGGTGTTCGTTGAAACGTCATTCCTGCGAGTTGTTTACCCGGCGCCGCCGCTGCCGACCTTCACGCGCACGCTGCCGATATCCGTCCGAAGCTCGATCGTGGGCTCGGTCTCGCCGCCGAGATCCGCAACCAACACGCCGCGCTTCTTCTTGTGGATCGCTGCGTCAGCGCCATCAAGCGAAGACGACACGCTCCCGATATCCGTGCTCGCGTGTACATGCCCAACGCGATCCGCCGGGAACTCGACCGTCACATCCCCGACATCCGCCGTCGCGAGCACATCCCCGATCCCGCCGTGCAGCACCGTAATCCGGACATCACCCACATCACTCCGCGCCGTCACCGCACCGTCCGAACTCACGCGGATGCTGCCCACATCAGATCGGGCGTCAACACCGCCGCGCATATCGATCAGCTTGATATCGCCAACATCCGTAGACACGCTCGCGCCGAGCACAAACCCGGACGCCTCCACGTCACCCACATCCGTCCGGAGATCAATCGCAACACCGCTCGGCATCACGATCTCCCAGTCCACACTCACCCCGTACGAATTCCTCCGGAACCTCTTCTCCAACTGCACACCCGCGAGCACAGTGCCCGGCTCGTTCTCGTCGTACCGCAGCACGATCACCAGATTGTCCAGCACCTCCTGCGCCTTCTCCGTGCTCGTACCCTTGCCGACAATATGCACCGCCGCCGTGATCTCCGTCACCGCGTCGCTCGAGACCAGTGTCACATCCCCGACATCATTCTGCAGCACGAACCGCTCCGCCCCGACCGGCACCGTCGCGACCCGATCCTCGCTCACCTTGATCAGCGGCATCCCGCACCCGCCCATCGAAGCGCCGCTCACGATCAGCGCCCCGAACACCGCCGCCGTCGAACCCATCTTGAAAACGTTCTGAACCATCATCCTGCTCCTTGCGTTGCTCCCACCCAATCTGTGTAGAGGAAAGGGGGTGGTGAGGGGGGTTGTATTATGGAGGTGCAGGGGGAGATCCGAGGATCCGCCCACACCGATACCAGTATTGCAGACAGTCTCTTATTGGTTGGGATCACCCGGATTCCCGTTTCATCTCACCTATTTAACCATCCGGTCCCAGGGAATACCCAATGTTCCTCTTGATCCCCTGTCTGGGTTAATTCAGGCGTTCTCACGAGCCGATCTTTCGGGGACATGCTCTCCCCACCGAGCCATCTCGCAGACCATTTCCAGCAGCTCGTCCACTGTATGGCGATGTCACTCGGCTTCGAATTCGCCGTCATAGGCATCCAGACCGCCGACCGGAAGTCCATCGGAACTCTCGCGATCGATTCCAAAGGCAAACCAGTCGAACTAACCTACCCCGTCAAAAACACCCCCTGCAAAATCACCCTCGAAGGTGAGCCATACATCGTCCCCGCCGACGCCGCACGCCTCTACCCGGACGACGAACCGCTCGTCCAGTTGGGCACCGAGTCCTACGCCGGGGCGAGATTCCACGACGCCGTTACCGGCAGATACGGCGTCGTCGCCGGACTCTCCACAAAGCCCATCCATGACGTCGATCGGATGACCACGCTCATCGCCACGTTCGCCTCCAGCGCAGAGACCGCCCGGCGCGCCGAAGCCGCGACGCAATCCCGCGACCGCTTCATCGCCAGCATCTCCCACGAGATCCGCACACCCATGACCGCCATCATCGGGCACGCCGAACTCCTCGCCGACCCCCAGACCGCCGCAGCAAACCACGACGAACACATCCAGACAATCACCAACTCGGGCAAACAACTCCTCAACCTGATCAACGACTTCCTCGACACCGCAAAGCTCGATGCCGGCTCGCTCAAAGTCGAATGCGCCCCCGTCCGACCAGCGCAAATCGCTGCGGATGTCGTCGCGTTGCACAGCCCCAAAGCACGAGGCAAAGGCATCGAGCTCATCTGCACCCACGCCCCCTCTGTGCCCGAATGCGCCACCACCGATCAGTACCGCATCTCACAGATCCTCGGCAACCTGATCGATAACGCCATCAAGTTTACCGAGCAGGGCACCGTCTCTCTGCATGTCGATTTCGAGACAGACCCCGCCGCGCTGCTCTTCCGTATCTCCGACACCGGTACCGGCATCCCCGACCACCTCCAGAAAACAATCTTCGACCCGTTCGCGCAGGTCAATCAAGACCAACCCAACGCCCCCAAGGGCACCGGGCTCGGGCTCACCATCTGCGCGAAGCTCGCCAAACTGCTCGGTGGTTCGATCGAACTCGATTCTACGATAGGCATGGGCAGCACCTTCACCCTCCGTATCGACCCCGGGTGTACGTGCAGCACACCCGAAATCGATGCGCCGCCCACCCCGATCCCCGCAGACGCACTCCGCGGACGCTCCATCCTGCTTGTGGATGACTCCGAAACCATCCGCCGCCTCTTGTATATGTTCCTCACCCGCGCCGGTGCGAAGGTCACAACCGCCAAAGATGGACAGCACGCACTCGACACGATCAATGCATCCGCACCATTCGACCTCATCATCATGGATATCCAGATGCCCATCATGGACGGCCCCACCGCCACCCGCGCCATCCGCGAGATGGGCATCGCATCACCAATCCTCGCCCTCACCGCGAACACCGCCCACTCGGACAAAGAAGAATGCCACCGCGCAGGGTGTTCCGCATTCCTGACCAAGCCCGTCCCGCGCAACACCTTCATCGAGACATGCGCGCAGCTCACGCAGACAGTCACCGTCTGACCACCCCCCCTATCACCTCATCACCGCCCGCCCGCTACGATGCCCCCCGATCACCACACCGGGAGACATCCATGGACGCCGCCGTCGCCCTCGTCGAGGGCTACCTCCACATCAACGGGTACCTCACCGCCACCGAATACCCCGTCGTCGAGAAGCTCTCCAAAACCAACTACCGCGCCATCACCGATGTAGACATCCTCGCCGTCCGACTCCCCGGCGCAGGACGCATCCTCCCCCAACGCGGCAAAGACACAACCACCCTCTTGCGTGCCTTCGAACCCGACCCGCAACTCGTCGACGACGAAACAGACAACCTCACCGACTTCCTCATCTGCGAAGTGAAAGAAGGCGTCGCCGAACTCAACCGCTCCGCCCGCTCTCCCGAAACCCTCATCACCGCCATCCGCCGGTTCACCATGGTCGAGCCAGATGCCGCCCACCAGGTCGCCGAAGACCTCCGCCACAAGGGCCGCGCACTCCTCCCCCACCGCAATGTCCAGGTCCGCCTCATGGTGTTTGGCTCGCGCATGGACGAGCACCCGCCAAACTGCAAGGTGATCCTCCACCGCCACTGCATCGCGTACATGGCGAAAATCGCCAAACTCCAGGAACCCCTCGCCGGCGCGATGCACATCAAAAACCCAACGCTCAACCTGCTCGCGATCCTCGCCAAGTCCGGGATCTCGATCGAACCCTGCGCAGAGTGACCGCTCTACCCCCGCCCGATCCACGCCACCATGTCATCTGTCGCCTTGCGGTAGGTGAACTCGTCCGGGTCGATTCGCCCCGCCCACCACGCCGCGTCCCGCACCGTCCGGTGCAGGTTCTCCCCGTTCTTGTCCGTGCTCCCCGCCACGCGGCAGCTCACACTGCACACGATCAACCCGTCATCCCGACAAACCCGGCGCAGCTCCGCAATCAGCGTGATCGCGTCCGCCTCGTCCAGATGTTCAAGCACATCGAAGCACGTCACCAGCCCGAACCGCCCCTCCTCCATCGGGATCCGCCCGGGTTCCATCACCGACAGCCGCGAGCCGTCCCACCCCAGTGCCGCAAACCGCTCCTGCGCCCCCGCAATCGCCCGCCCGCTCACATCCACCCCGTACGCCTCCATCCCGAAATCCGGACTCGTCAATAGTTCAACAACAAACCCCGCCCCGCACCCCACATCAACCGCAGGCCCCCGCGCCGCGCCGATCCGCACCGACTCCCGCAGCACCAGCTTGTACCCCGGCGACCCGCCCGCAGAGTTGTACCCAGGGTGAGCCGCGTGGATCGCGTCGTAGATACCCGCATAGTCGGTTTGTGTCTGCATAGTTGCTCCCGCGCACGATGCTACCCGCACACATTCCCACACGCACACCGTCGAAATACCCCCCCCCGTGCCACTGACCCGTCCTCGGGTCAGGGCGCTTCACCAAATCTTCGGGTGGCATACCCACTGTGCCTCATCTATCTCCGCCTTCAGCCGGGTGTCATGCCCAAGCGCAGCTTGAGCATGTCTTGTATCTCTCTTTTTCCGGGTGCCACGCCTTGACACGAAGTGCAAGGCGTGTTCTCCGTATTCTCCATGCCACCGACCCGCCGCAGCGGACCCACTGTGCCTCATCTGTCTCCGCCGTGAGTGGGCGGTGCTTGATGAACCGGTTCTTTCGTATCCTCAGCGAGCGCGGCCTCGAACCTGGCAAGGGCGGATTCGTATACGCCGCGATCAGGATCATCGGGCGATAGCAGCGACAGAGCCCTCTTCTCTGTTTCAATCGCCCCAACCGTATCGCCGGTGAGATGATGGGCGAGTGCAAGCGTGTCGAGAATTGCGGGGTTCTTGTGCTCAGCCATTTCGTTGGCTGCAAGAGCGATTGGCAACGCCGCCTGTGGATAACGCAGTTCCCTCTGCTCGTCGGTGAGTAGAAACCATGCGAATCCGTTGAGGGCGATGGGACTTGCCGCGCTCTGTTCCACAGCAATCTTTAGAACCTCCGCCAATTCAGCCAGATACAGGTTGGCTTCATCGACCCGCCCGAGCTTGTCGTAGAGACCAGCCAGGCGCGCAATCGCCCGCATGTTCTGAAGACTGCTATCACCAAATGCCCGGCGACTGGAATCCAACGCATCGATCAGTAGCGGTTCCGCCGTGTCGTACTCGCCTCGGGCATAAACTTGCATCGCCTCCTGCAAAGCATCGTGTGCGGCGTCACGTATCGCCGAGCATGTTTTCAAAACAAGGTTCATCGCCGCGTGGCGGAGCGGATCGTTCAGCGTCTCGTTGGCCCTCACATGTTCAGCGATGGACGAAAAATCCAGCCCCGAGCTGAATAAGTCCTCGACGAGAGGGCGGATCATCTCTGTATGGCGGCGCGCCTCGTCGCGCTCGGCTATCCGGTCACGGTATGGAACGGTATCCCATACGCGAACCGTCTTGTCCCACGACACCGAGGCGATGCGCGAACTATCGGGGCTAAACGCGACTGAGATAATAGGTTGTTCGTGACCGCGAAGGACGCGAAGCTCCTGCCCGCTCTCGGCATCCCACACCCGCACTGTGTCGTCGTATGACCCCGACACAATGCGCGACCCGTCAGGGCTGAACGCGACAGATTGGACGCGACCCTCGTGCCCGCGGAAGACAAGGATCTCTTTGCCGGTGGTGGCGTCCCACATCCGAACCGTGTTGTCATTCGACGCCGTGGCAATCCGTGATGCATCGGGGCTGAACGCGAATGACAAAACCCAGCTTTCGCGCTCGACGAGGACGCCAAGTTCCTCCCCGCTTGCTGCATCCCATAACCGAACCGTCCCGTCCCACGACCCCGAAGCGATCCGTGTACCGTCCGGACTGAACACAACCGATCTGATCGGTCTCTCATGCCCGTGGAGGACAAGAAGCGGTTTGCCACTTTGGGCATCCCACAACCGCACCGTGTTGTCCTCCGAAAAACCCCCAACCCAATTTCCGGACCCTGACGCGATGCGCAATCCATCCGGACTGAACGCGACCGAAGTGACGTGGTCCTCGTGCTCGGATAGGACGAGAATTTGATCGCCGGTGTCCACGTCCCACACCCGCATCGTCTTGTCCATCGACACGGAAGCGATGCGCGACCCGTTCGGGCTGAACGCGACCGACAAGATATTGCCTTCGTGCCCGCGGAGGACGCCGAGTTCCTGCCTGCTTGTAGCATCCCACACCCGAATCGTAAGGTCATTTGAGCCGGAGACGATGCGAGACCCGTCCGGGCTAAACGCGACCGAGTAAACCTGCCCCTCATGTCCACGGAGAACAGCAAAATCGCCCGAGACCGAGGCGTCCCACACCCGTACCGTTCCGCCCCACCCCCCCGAAGCGATGCTCAACCCGTCCGGGCTGAACACGGCCGATTCGATCCCGCGCTCATGCCCGCGAAGGACGACTATCTCCTCGCCGGTTTCGGCGTCCCAAACCCGCAGCGTCTTGTCCCCCGCCGTCGAAGCGATGCGGGAGCCGTCCGGGCTGAAGGCAACCGATGCAATCCTGCCCTCGTGTCCGCGGAGGACGTGAAGTTCCTCTCCATTTGAGGCTTCCCACACCCGAACCGTTCTGTCGCTCGATCCAGAAGCGATGCGC
>JAJDDG010000077.1 GCA_029260435.1 Phycisphaerales bacterium
CCTCTAGCCCCCTCTCCCCACCGAGGGAGAGGTCGAAGATCCGCCGCAGGCGAGGCGGTTGAGCGCAGCGAAACTGGGAGAGGGGGTCATTTCTTCTCGATCATCACCCTTCCCACCACATCACCACCCACCCTTCACCCTCGCGGTGAAGTCTTCTCTTCCCTTCCTCACAAAAAAGCCACGCGCAAGCGTGGCTGAAAAAACGATTCTTCTCTTCCTGATTCCTTTCTACGGACACACAGCCCCCAACCGGAACAGCACATAGCTGATGTCATTGACATCGATAACACCGTCGATGTTGACATCAGCGGATGCTTCATATCCAAAGTCGCCAGGCACAAGGCCAAGACGGAATAGCACCGCAGAGATGTCGTTCACGTCCACGATGCCATCGAGATTCGCATCTGCTTCGCAGATTGGAACGGGCGAAGCAATACGGAAGCCGGTACGGGGGCTTTCGTCCGGTGGGAAGGTAGACCGGCGGTCAGATGACTGGAGTTCGTCTCCAGGCCCTTGCCACGACCCACCCCGGATACCGCGCAAAGATCCTGTAACCAATGTCTCGTTCTTCTCCCACACGTTGCCGCCCACGTCGTACAGTCCGTAGAAGTTAGGGGCGAATGTGCCGACCATGGTTGTATTGCTGATTAGATCAGAAATATTCGCATCGATGCCCGGGAGAGGCATGTCGTTATTTGTATTCGGGTAGAGCCAATAGTCATCGCTGTCACCGCCCACGGAAGCGGGCTGGTGGTAGGCAGCTTTGTACCACTCGTCTTCACTTGGGAAAAAATACTTTGCATCTGTTGCACGGATTTCGGATAGACCACTCCCGATATCGTAAACACCGGATTCGGTTCCGCCTGATCCTTTGCCATTGTGCAACCAGTTGATGAATCGCATGATGTCGAATATTGAGACGTAGTTTACTGGATTATTATTCCGCCCTGCTACAACAGTGTAAGAGAACGAACCAACTGAACCAGAGCGGATTATCCCGGCGATTGCGGCAGCCATGCTAGGGTTATAGAGGGTGGGATCGATTCCCCCAAAGTCATCTACGGCAGCAACGGAGTTAAGGAACTCAGCGTATTGAGCGTTGGTGACCTCGTGTTTACAGATTCGATATTCGTATGCAACTGCTCCGAAGCCTGTGGAGGGGTCGGGGGCATTGCCCGCATTGCCGATAGTCGCCCACTCGAAGGCGACATCGTCGGAGTCCGGTTGAATGAAATAGATATGAACCTCATTGATGGCAGACATAAACGAGCCGCCAACCTGTTCTCGATTCAGAAAACTCACCCGAGAAAAATCATTCATCGATGTTGTTGCGCTGAGCGATACTGAGTCGCCATCGCCGCCGACCTCTGTTACTTCAAAGGTCACATCGCTGCCATTATCAGTAATGACGATATCGAATATGTCGCCGGTCTCTGGTGTCACCGAAGTACTTGTCAGTACAACGTCTCCGCTATTGCCTGGCCACTCTTCTGAGATGCCAGCCCCACTAAAACTGAGACCGAATGAAATGCCAGAAGTAGGACGGTAAAAATCGCCGGTATCAGCAACGCCGGAGCATCTTGTGTAAATCGTATATATCTCAGCGGATTCACCAAGCCCAAATACGACTTGTGCTTCAATCCTCAGCGTAGCAGTACTTGGGTCGTACAGACGAGTTGTGCTGAGAATCGCTCTGTTAGTGATTTCTGCTCGTCCATTTGTTTCAACGACCGACGAAGAAGGCGATGTAGTATCCACCTGCCAGAGAGTAGGGTCCAGCACGCCGTCTTCAAAGTCATCGAGCGTCGGAGGCGTCGTTCCCCCTTCGACAGAAGCGCATAACAAAGATGCCAAGAAACACGAACCCAACAGTGCCTTGCAAGCCTGAAGCAACATGGCCCTCTCCTTCATCTTGAATTCCTGTTCTTTGATTCAACTGACGAGCATATCGAAACCCAAGAGTACTCTCCGCATGGAAACATTGTCGCTTGATACGGATTCCGTGTCAATGGGAATGACACGCATTCTGTGTCAATGGTCCCCAGTGCCCTCCACGACCGACGCTACCGATCGATCCCCATCCTCCTCCGCGAGATGCGGGAAGATGCCGATCTGACCCAGCGAGAGCTGGGCAAGCTGCTTCGGCATCCGCAATCTTGGGTGCATAACTGCGAGTGTTCCAATCGCCGCGTCGATGTCGCCGAGTTCTGTCAGTGGTCTACCGCCTGCGGCATCGACCCACTGGACGCCGTAGCTCGTTACCTCGATGCGTGAACGCCGGGTGCCACTGGCGGCTTGTCCGCCAGTGACCGACCCGCTCAAACGAACATGGCACGCACCGTCATGTGATCACAACGTATTCCCGCTGCATCTTCCTTACAAAAACGCCATGCGCAGCATGGCAGAAAAACAAACTCTCCTCTCTTCCTGATGCCCGGTGCCTGTTCCCTGATGCCTTCTTCTCCCAAAGGAGGTGTGAGGGAACTGGCGGGGGACTCCCCCCGCAATCCATCGCAGCTGTAACCTGTAAACCGTGACAGACGTTCCGCTATCTAAACCCGCCGCCCGCGCCGCCACTAGGCAAGCACTCATCGCGCTCACAGATTTGCAGCGCGCAAACGCCTCCCTGTCCATCTGCCAGCACATCGCTTCATCCGATCTCTACTCACGCGCATCGTCCCTCTTCCTCTACTACCCCGTCCCCCCCGAGGTAGACCTCCTCCCCCTCGCGCGGCGCGCGCTGCAAGACAACAAACAAATCGCATTCCCCCGCATCGACTGGGACAACAATTCCATGTCCCCCGTCGCCGTCACCACCCTGAGCGCCGCGTCATTCGAAACCCGCAGACACAACATCCCCGAACCCCCCCCACTCCCCGCCGCCGAAAACCCGCCGACCATAGATCTGATCCTCGTCCCCGCGCTCGCCCTCGACCGTGCCGGCAACCGCCTGGGCCGCGGCGGAGGCTTCTACGACCGGTTCCTCGCGCTCAACCCCGCCCCCCCCACAATCGCCGTCTGTTTCGACGCCCAGCTCCTCCCCCCCCACGCCGCCCTCCCCGCCGAGCCGCACGACATCCCCGTGCGTACCGTTGTCACGGAATCCGGGCTCCTCTCGATAAATCCTCTTTGAACTCCGCGCCCCTTCCCGGACGATAAATCAAATACCCGCGCCCACTCCCCGTCCCCCCTGCCCCCCCTTCCCGCCGGCGCACCAGGAGCAACCCGATGGCACTGCCCTCCCAATCACTCGGCTCGACCCGCTACCGCCGCCGCCCGAAATCGTCTTCCAGCAAACGGCGCTCCCCGTTGGCGCGAGTCCTCGCCGTCGCCGCCGCCATCGTCTTCGTCGTGCTCGCCGTCATGCTTGTTCGTTCGATGACCGGCTCACCCGCCGACACCAAAGCGGCGCAGCCCGAGCGCGCGCAGGAGCAACCAACCAAACCAGCCGATCTTGCCGCCTCGATAACGACCGAGCCGCGCGTGATCTCCTCTCAAAGACAGTTCCAGACGCACACCCCCGCGCAAACCACGGCACAAACCGACGCCGATCGACCCGATATTTCCTCAGCAACCACCAACCCGCGCACAACCCCCACCACTCTCGCCGCCGGTTCACCGGATCCGAGCGCACACGACCCCTCGCAGAGCGCACAGGTCTTCCCCTCGGGCGCACAACCCCCCGCCACTGCGTCCGGCGCGGTCGCGTCGCTCCTCGCGCGAGGCGAGAACCTCTGGGCGTCCAACAAACCCGTCGAAGCGCGAGACGCGCTCAACCGCGCCCTCTCCAGCCCCGGTGCCAACAGCGCACAGCAGCAGGCCGCCCGCGCCCTGATCGCCCAGATCAACGACCTGCTCGTCTTCTCGCCGCGCGTTGTGCCGGGTGACCCGCTCGCGCGCACCTACGAGATCCAGGGCGGCGATATCCTCTCGCGCATCGCGCGAGACGAAACCCTCCGCACCGACTGGCACCTGCTGATGCGGATCAACAAGATCGCCGACGTGACAAGAATCCGCGTCAACCAGAGGATCAAAATGCTCCAGGGCCCCTTCCACGCCGCGATCCACAAGGCCGCCTACCGCATCGATTTCTACGCGGACACCAGGGACTCGGGCGGCAACAGGCTGTACATCGGCTCGCGCCCCTGCGGGCTCGGCGAATACGACTCGACGCCGACCGGCCTGTTCAAGGTGCGCCGGGATTCCAAGCTCATCAACCCCCACTGGGTGAACCCCCGGACCGGCGAGCGGTTCGACGCCGACAACCCTGAGAACCCGATCGGCGAGCGGTGGATCGGGCTGGAAGGGACCGACTCGAATACGAGTTCGCTGCTCGGATACGGCATCCACGGCACGATCGATTCGGGGTCGATCGGCGGGCAGGAATCGATGGGGTGCATCCGGATGCTGCCGGCGGATGTGGAACTGGCGTACGAGCTGTTGGTGGTGGAATATTCGACGGTAGAAGTGCTGCCTTAGGGGTCCTGCGCGGGGGGCGAGAATCGCTCGGTGCAACTATAATTACGGGGCTTGATCCGGCGTGCTCTGGGCACCGTCGGGCAGCCTGTTTTTATAGCGAGAGACCGCACGCATATGAGCGATACGAAACAACCCGGTTCGGACTACGGCGCCGATCAGATCAGCATCCTCGAGGGGCTTGAGGCGGTGCGCAAACGCCCCAGCATGTACATCGGGGACACGGGTCTTGCGGGTGTGCACCACCTTGTCTACGAGGCGGTGGACAACTCGATCGACGAGGCGATGGCGGGGCGCGCGTCGATGGTCGCGGTGCGGATCCACGCCGACGGCTCGCTCTCGGTGACGGACGACGGTCGGGGGATCCCGATCGATCCGAAGAAGCACGACAACCCGTTGTACGACGGCAAGCCGGCGGTGGAGCTGGTGATGACGATCCTGCACGCGGGCGGGAAGTTCGGCGAAGACGATTCGGCGTACAAGGTTTCGGGTGGATTGCACGGCGTTGGGATCTCGTGCGTGAACGCGCTGAGCGAGTGGCTTGATGTCGAGGTGTACCGCGACGGGAAGATCCACTCGATCAAGTTCGAGCGCGGTGTGGTGAGCGAGAAACTGCATGTGTCGGGCGAGCTGCCGGCGGAGACGGCGGACAGGAGCGGCACGCGGGTGCAGTTCAAGCCCGACCACGAGATCTTCCCGGAGATCGATTTCAACCACTCGACGCTCGAGCACCGCCTGCGCGAGCTCGCGTACCTGAACCCGGGCGTGAAGATCCGCCTGAGCGACGAGCGGGTCGGCGCAGACGGCACGATCAAGGACGAGACGTTCTGCTACCAGGACGGGATCGCGCAGTACGTCGAACACCTGAACGCGAACAAGAACACCCTGTGCCCGGTGATCCACTTCACGATCGACAATGAGCAGACAGGGCTGACCTGCGAGATCGCGATGCAGTACAGCGACTCGTACAACGAGCTGACTTTGAGCTTCGCGAACAACATCCGCACGGTGGACGGCGGGACACACCTCTCGGGTTTCAAGACGGCGATGACGCGCACGCTCAACGCGTACGCGAAGAAGACCAACCTGCTCAAAGAAAAAGATCCGTCGCCCAGCGGTGACGACCTGCGCGAGGGGCTGGCGGCGGTGATCAGTGTGAAGCTGCCCGAGCCGCAGTTCGAGGGGCAGACGAAGGGCAAACTCCGGAACACCGAGGTTGAGGGGTATGTGTCCTCGGCGGTGTCGCAGGGGTTCGGGGTATGGCTTGAGGAGCACCCGAGCGACGCGAAGAAGATCTGCCAGAAGGGCGTGCTCGCGGCGCAGGCGCGCGAGGCGGCGCGGCGCGCACGGGATCTGACACGGCGCAAGAGCGCGCTGGAGAGCGGGTCGATGCCGCACAAGCTGCGGGACTGCACGACGAAGGATGTCGGTCGCAGCGAAATGTTTATTGTCGAAGGTGATTCTGCGGGCGGGTCGGCGACGCAGGGGCGGGATGTTGAGACGCAGGCGATCCTGCCCTTGCGGGGCAAGCTGCTGAACGTGGAGAAGGCGCGGCTCGACAAGATCCTGGCGTTCGAGGAGATCCGGACGCTGATCAGCGCGATGAAATGCGGGATCGGCGAGGAGTTTGATATCGCGAAATTGCGGTACGGGCGGATCATCATCATGACGGACGCGGATGTTGACGGATCGCACATCCGGACATTGCTGCTGACGTTCTTCTTCCGGCAGATGCCGGAGCTGATCCGTCGCGGGAAGGTGTACATCGCGCAGCCGCCGCTGTACCAGCTCGCGCGGGGCAAGCGGGAGCAGTATGTGCTGAACGAGCGGGAGATGGACACGACGCTCGCGGAGCTGGGCATGGAGGGATCGGTGCTGCTGGTGCGGGATATCGACCTTGTTGATGGCGAGACGGGCACGCCCAAGGTGCTGCGCCGGATCGAGGGCGATGACCTCGGGAAGATCGTGAAGAAGCTGCGCCGCCTGACGGAACTCGCGGAGGTGGTGGAGCGCCGGGGCTTGCCGTTCGTTGATCTGCTGCATGCCCGGGACAACGATCCGACTGGGGCGGGGCGGTTGCCGACACATACTGTCCGGTGGACGGGCGGCGAGGCGCTGGCGTTTGGCGAGTCGCACGTGCAGCAGATTCTCGGCGAGCACGGGTTGGCGCAGGCGGGGGTCGGTGCGGCGGTCGAGCAGGCGGTTGACAACGCGGCGACGGTGCGCGAGATGCACGAGTGCAAGGAACTCATGCTGCTGTTCGAGGATCTGCGTGAGTACGACCTAGATATCGACGACTACGCGACGGTGCAGGAAGAGGCTGTTACCGGCGAGAAGATGGCGACGAAGTACGCGTGGCTCACGACCGCGAGACGGCGCGGCGGCGGCGAAGAGGGGGATGCGCAGGACGTGACCGAAGAGACCGGGAAGATCATCGAGGCGGCGAACCTGCCGGCGGTGCTGACGACTTTGCACGATGTCGGGCGGCGCGGGTTTGACGTGAAACGGTTCAAGGGGCTGGGCGAGATGGACCCGGAGCAGTTGTGGGAGACCACGATGGACTACACGAAGCGGACGATGATGCGCGTGAACTGGGACGACGCGGGCGCGGCTGATGAATTGTTCACGGTGCTGATGGGCGAGAACGTGGAGCAGCGCCGGGCGTATATCGAAGAGCACGCGCTCGAGGTGAAGAGCTTGGATGTTTGAGTGATTGAACTGCGGAGGAAGTATCCCCTGCGCTCCCTCTTGAAGAAGAAAGCATCAGGAAGAGATCTGTTTTCTGGGCATGCTTCGCATGGTTTTCTTCTGAGGAAGAAGAATCCGGCGGATCGGGCGGCGGGGATGCGTTGTGTTCACGTCACGGCGCGTGTCACGTTTGATTGAGCAGGCTAGCCACTGGCGGGCAAGCCGCCAGTGGCACCCGGCGAAGACCCCTCATCCGGTCTCACTTCGTTCGACCACCTTCTCCCCGGAGGGGAGAAGGAGCGGAGAGATGAGTTTGGATTTGTGATTGATCAGGCGGCTTGCGATGTCGAGTCGTCTGATTGTGCGGCGGATGCGCGATTGTTTTGTAGTCTCGAACGCAAGCGGAGGACGGGGGGGAGCGCGAACATTGCGGCGGCCCATGTTGTCACCAGGCCGATGGTCATGACCATGCCGAGGGATTGGATGCCGTTGTGGTGGGCGGTCGTCATGCAGGCGAAGCCGATTGCTGTGGTGAGCGAGGTGAGGGTGATGGCTCTGCCTGTGCCTCCGGCGAGCCCGGCGGGCGGGTCACGCGGCTGGAGTTTCCAGCGGTGGACGGCGTGGACACCGGCGTCTACACCGATGCCGACGATGAGGGGCATGACGATGGTGTTTGCGAAGTTCAGATCTATGCCCAGCACGCCCATGATCGCGAGGAGCCAGACGGAGCCGAGGAGGACGGGCAGGAGTGCGCAGGCGGCGTCGATCGGGTTGCGGAAGTCGAGGAGGAGAAGAAACGCGATGGCGATGGCGGCGTAGAGGAGCGCGTCTTTGTAGGCGGATTGGATGAGGGAAGTTGATGAGTAGATCTGGATGGCGGGGCCGGTGGCGTTTGGTGCGGCGGCGAGGACGGCCTGGGCGAAGGGCGCGAGTGTTGATTCGGCGAGGATGGAGGACTGGTCTTCGGGCGGCGCGGGGTAGATACGAACGAGCAGGGAATTATCTGTGCCCACAAGTTGGTCGCGGAGTTTTTTGGGGAGGGTGTCGAGGGTTGGCGGGTTTGCGGCGCGGAGTTCGTCGATGAGTTGTGAGATGAGCGCGCGGCGCTGGGTGTATCGCTGGTGGGCAACGACGAGGTCGATCATGAGTTTGTCGTCGAAGGATCGGGCGGCTGCGGCGAGGTTTGCGTCTACTTCGTAGACCTCGTCTGCGAGATCGGCGAGCGCGGCGCGGAGCGCGGATTCGTTGAGGGCGGTGGGTTCGGATTGTTCGATGGGGACGGGGGAGAGGGAGCGGAGGAAGTCTCGCTTTGCGGCGATGGTGGTTGGATCGGGGAGTGCGTCAACTATCCCATCTACCGATGCAACGGAGGGATTGGAGGAGAGGATTGTTTTCAGCGCGTAGGCACGCTGGATTGAATCGACGGAGACGACGGCGTGCCACCCGGAGCGCTGGTTGTCGTGGGCGAGGCGGTGCTCCCACTTGACGGACTCGGCGTCCGGCGGCATGAGGGCGAGGAGGTCGGGGTTGTAGCGGACACGCTGCGCGCCGAAGACGGCGAGCACGGTGACGACGAGCGCGAGGAACGCGAAAAGCGCGGGGTGTTTGAAGAGTGCGCGCCCGAGCGCGCCCATCGAGGGTTTGCCCTCGCCGCCGACGCGGGCACGGATTCGCTTGTCCGGGCTTGGGAGGATGGTGAGCGCGGCGGGGAGGACGGTGAGGACGGCGATGGTGCAGAGGACGACGCCGCCCGCGGCGATGAGGCCCATCTCTGCGACGCCAGCGAAGTCTGTGAGTGCTGTCGCGGCGAAGGCGACGGCGGTGGTGAGGGTGCCGGTGATGATGCCGGGGCCGACGCCTTTGTATGTGCGTGCGAGTGCGGCGGGCATGTGGTCGTGGTCGGGGTGGACGAGTTCGAGGCGTGCGATGAGGTGGAGCGCGACGTCGATACCGAGCCCGAGGAGGATGACGGTGAAGACGACGGAAAGGATCTGGAGGTGCCCGACGGCGAGTGTGACCCATGCGAATGACCATGCGACGCCGACGAGGAGGGCGAACATGGCGATGAGCGGGACGGCGAGCGCGCGGTAGACGAGGAGCATGAGCAGCGCGATGAGCGCGAAGGAGAGGATGGAGGCGAGGGTTGCGTCTTTGGTGGATTGGGTGGTTTCGTCGGACTCGAGGACGGGGATGCCTGTGACGCCGACGGGGATGTGCTCGAGGGCGAGGTCTGCCTTGGTTTGTTCTATTGCGCTGCGGATGCCGGCGACGCCTGCGGCGCGGGCGTCTACGCTTGCTTCGGATGCAGTGTTCAGTTGGACGAAGATGAACGCGAGGTCTTTGGAGGGCGTGTTGAAGCGCTGGGGCTCGGGGTTGAGCAGCGGGTCGAGCGGGTCGGCGATTTCCTGGGAGGGATCGAGTGTGCGGAGGAGTGTGGCGATGTGGTCGCGGGCGTCCTGGGGCATGTAGGGCGCGGGGCGGGTGATGGACTTGAGAAACGCGACGAGGTCGGGCGGCGCGAAGAAATCGGCGGCGGGGGAGAGTGCCTGGGTGAGCTGGCGGAGTTGTTCTTCGGTAGCGTTGTAGATGAGGGCGGGGTCGAGGGCTTCGTGGTCGATGCGCCACGTGGCATCTTGCACTTCGGGGAGCGCTTCGATGCGCGGGCCCAGCGCGTCGGCGAATTTGTCGGCGGCATCGGGGAAGTCGGCGCGGTCGATGACGACGACGGCGTCTTCCCAGCGGGGGAAGTGTTCGCGGTACTCGGCGTAGCGTTGCTGCCAGTCGAGGTCCGGGGCGATGAGGTCTGCGCGTTCGGATTTGAATTCGAGGTTCTGGGCGGTGTAGACGATCGCGGCGGCGGCGAGCGCGGCGCAGATCAGGAGTGTGAGCAGCGGGTGTGATGCGCAGGTGTGCGCCCAGGCGCCGAGGGCTCGCTGTCGGAGGGTTTGTTTTTCGTGGTGGTGCGTCACTGTTTGTGTGGGTCAGTCGGAGGGTCGCGGTGGGCGCTGGGACGCCTTGAGTTCGCGCGGGCGGGGGATGCCAAGCTTATCCATGCGGGAGAGGAGCGTGCGGGGGTTGATGTCGAGCTTGGCTGCGGCGGCGGAGGGTCCGAAAACCTTGTAGGTGGAGGTTTCCAGGGCGTGGACGATCTGGAGGCGCTGGAGCTGGTCGAGGGTGAGGTCGAGCAGAACATCGCGCGGGACGGAAGTTTGTGAACGGTTTGCGGCGGATGTTGTTGCGGGCGAGGGGAGGATCTCGATTTCGAGTTCTGGGCCGGGCGAAAGGAGTGTGGCGCGCTCGACGGTGTTCTCCAGCTCGCGGACGTTGCCGGGCCATTGGTAGGCGAGGAGGCGGCGCATGGAGCGGTCGGCGATGGGGAGGACGGGCTTCGCCATTCGGCGGGCGTGTTTCTCGTGGAGGTATTCGACGAGCGGGCGGATGTCTTCGCGGCGGTCGCGGAGCGCGGGGACATCGATGCGGAAGACATTCAGGCGGTAGAAAAGATCTTCGCGGAAGAGGCGCTTCTGCACGCGTTGTGCGAGGTCGCGGTGTGTCGCGGCGATGACGCGGACATCGACAGCGATGTCTTCTGTGCCGCCGACGCGCTGGATGGTGCCTTCCTGCAGGACGCGCAGGAGTTTGGCTTGCGCCTGGGGTGAGAGTTCGGCGATCTCGTCGAGGAATACCGTGGAGTTGTCGGCGAGTTCGAACTTGCCGAGACGTCTTTGGTCTGCGCCGGTGAATGCGCCGCGTTCGTGGCCGAAGAGTTCGGATTCGATGAGTGACTCGGGGAGCGAGGCGCAGTTGACGGCGATGATGGCACGGCGTGCGCGCGGGGAGGCGGCGTGCACGGCGCGGGCGACGAGTTCCTTGCCCGAGCCGGTCTCGCCCTGGATGAGCACGGTGGCTTCGGTTGGGGCGACGCGGGCGACCTGGTCAAGCATGTGGAGGAATGGTGCGGAGGAGCCGACGATCGAGGGTGGCTCGGCGGAGGTGAGCGCGGAGGAGACCTCGGTGAGACGGGAGGTGGATTTGCGCAGCTCGGCGATCTGGTCGTGGAGTTTGCGGACCTCGGCTTCGAGGGTGGTGCGCGGGGAGGCGTCTAAAAAGATGGCGAGGAGGGAGTTGTCTTCGAGGCGGGCGATAGCGATATCGAAGGGGGTGGGTGGATGCGTTCGCGTCGGGATGGAGCGGAGATGGGCTGGTGATTCGGCGGTCGGCTCGATGGCGATTTCGGCGATGTCGAAGAGTTCGACGAGGGGTCGGGATGGGGCGCTGTTGGCTGTGAGGGAGAGAATGGCGAGAGCGGGGTCGTTCGCGGCGAGGATGCGGAGATCGGCATCCAGCATGAGAGTTGGGAGTGGGAGAGATTGGATGGTGATCTCAGCGGAGGGCATAGATGACTATTTATCGTATTTTTAGGATATATGCTTAAATATCATCTTATTGAGGCTTGAATATCATCATATATCGCTCTCATAGCGCAGATAGTGCCGTTTTTGGAGATTTACGGGAAGTTTGAGGTTTGGCACAGGGGTTGTTCTATGTCCAGGTGATCGCAGAAATGCGGTCGGACAAGCTCGCTGCAATCCACTATGCATCGTGAGCGATCCACACGCCGGGTGAGCCCGAGGAGTGCTCATCGGTATTGCTTCGGGAGCCTTAATTCCGGGGAGGCTCCCGCGGTTTGCATCTTCCAGGTGGGTACCCCTAGGGGCTTTCCAGAAGGGGCGACGCCGGTCGTTCTGCTTGTGGGGGGCCCGGGGGCGAGGGCTGTATGACCAGGTGGGCAGGTCATCCTCCCTCGTCCCCGGACCCCCCACCCCCCACCCCCAACACTCCAACTCCCCCATCAAACTGCATTGCACCCCCTGTTTCATTGCGCATGTCCCTTTGTGGTGTTTGTTTATCGCACAAGCTGGGTGATCCCGGTGCGGTGCATGCTCTGCGGTTCATGGTGCGGGGGATAGTCATGCGCGGACGGGTGTTGTGGTGGATTGGTGGTTGTTAGACTCCGATGCTCTGTATAGATGGGAGCTTTGCGTCGTGACGGAGTGCGTCAGCGCGGGCGACCCCGGCGAGCGCGGAAGGAACAGCAGAAGAGATGTCCAACTATTTCTTTACTTCGGAATCGGTGTCGATGGGGCACCCGGACAAGGTGGCGGATCAGATCTCGGACGGGGTGCTGGACGCGATGCTCGCGGAAGACCCGAACAGCAGGGTGGCGTGCGAGACGATGGTGTCCACGGGGATGGCGGTCGTCGCGGGTGAGGTTCGGACGAATTCGTATGTCGAGATCCCGGATGTGGTGCGGGAGGTGATCAAGGGGATCGGGTACACGGACGGCGCGATGCGGTTCGACCATCATTCGTGCGCGGTGCTGGTGTCGCTCAAGCAGCAGTCGGCGGACATCGCGCAGGGTGTTGACGAGGGCGCATCGAAGGAGATGGGCGCGGGGGATCAGGGGATGATGTTCGGGTTTGCGTGCAAGGAGACGGAGGCGCTGGACGCGGGGACGTTTATGCCGCTGCCGATTCATCTGGCGCACCGGCTTGTGGAGAAGCACGCGCGGGTGCGTGAGCACAACGGGGTCGAGGGGTTGCGGCCGGACGCGAAGAGCCAGGTGACATTCGAGTACGACGCGAACGATCAGCCGGTGCGTGTTGATACGGTTGTGTTATCTACACAGCACGATTCTCGGTGGTCGCCCGATGCGATGCAGAAGGAGCTGCACGGCGAGATCATCCGCGAGGTGATCAGGCCGGTGCTCGGCGATACGTGGTGGAACGATGACATCACGGTCCACGTGAACCCGACGGGGAAGTTTGAGATCGGCGGGCCTCATGGTGATGTTGGCTTGACGGGTCGGAAGATTATTGTTGATACATACGGCGGGCGGGGCAGGCACGGGGGCGGGGCGTTCAGCGGGAAAGACCCGACGAAGGTGGACCGTTCTGCGGCGTACATGTCGCGGTATATCGCGAAGAATGTGGTCGCGGCGGGGCTCGCGGATGTGTGCGAGGTACAGCTCAGCTACGCGATCGGCGTTGCTGAACCGACGAGTGTGCATATCAACTGCGGCGGGACTGAGCACGCGGACAAGGCGAAGATCCAGAAGGCGATCCGGGAGATATTCTCGCTCACGCCGAGCGGGATTATCGATTCGCTCAAGCTTGCGAACCCGATGTATTCGGTGACGGCGCGGCACGGTCATTTCGGTCGCCCGCCCGGGACACACGAGGTGCGGACGCAGAGCGGCGCGACGAAGACGGTCGAGACGTTTACGTGGGAGCGCACGGATCAGGTGGACGCGCTGCGCGGGCTGGTGGGGTAGGCAAGAAAAGAAAACCCCCTCACCCCGGCCCTCTCCCCCGAGGGGAGAGGGGGCAGTTATCGATGGTGCGCGACGGGATAAGCGGACTGGTTAGGTTGATAATATTCAGGCGGCGTCGGCGCGGGTGATGCGCGCGGCGGGGCAGTCGGTGAGCGCGTCGGGGTTGAGAGCTGCCATGGGGTAGTGGGCTTCGAGTGCGCTGCCCAGCGCTTCGGTCTCGGCGAGCACGAGGTAGCCCGGCACGGTAAGACAGCGCGAGATGAAGCGGAGCGCGCGAGCGAGGGTGTTGGTTGTTGTGGCGAGGACGAGTTCGGCCCCTTCGACACGGAGGGGGAGGATGGCGAACTGCCATGCCTGGCGGCGCTCGATATAGGCGAGCGCTTCGGGTGTTGGGCAGAGGGAGGTGAGGTCGGCGTGTTCGGCGATCGATGCGTACTGCTGTACCCATGCGTTTTCGATGGCTTCGGGTTCAACGGCGAAGAGTTCTTCTGCGAGCAGGCCGAACGGGCGGGCGGAGGTGCCCTGCGCGGTGAGGATCTGCTCGACCTGGTCGTTGGTGAGGATGCCCTGATCGATGAGTACTTGGCCGATTCGGATGGACATGGGGTGCGCCTCCGGGGGTAGTGAGAGGGGCGGGGCTGCGACCCGCCAGCGGGAGGATGATCGACACCCCAGAGGAGGGGATTGGGCGTGCATGCAGAAAGAGAGGAATGGGGGTAGGGAAGGTAGTGGGCGTGCGGGGGGCGCGGGGAAAGGGGGTGGAAATGGTGTTATGGGCGCGTTTTCAGCGGGGCAGAAATGGCTGAAAAGAACCTTGTGGCGGATTGCTTTGGCTTTTTTTCGGTTTGGGTGGATTTTGAGCGGGTTATTGTTGTCAAGATAGGGGGAATATGAGACACTTTTCGTTGCACCAAGGTCGTTATCGGAGTTCGTTGACGGCTGAGGCTTCCGGGTACCCGCTTGACGGCGGGCGCTGTTTGTTTCCGGACAAGTTTGTTTGCGAACCGATGGGTAGATGAGTACGTACAAGTTCTTGCCCTCGCCCCATAACTGAAATACATCACGCTTTGCGTGTTTCCGATCTCTCTCTCTCCTCCAGCGACCCCGGATGTTTCGATGTCCGGGTCGCTTTTTTGATGCGCGGTGCTATTGCGGGGAGGATGGCTGCATATGGAACGATGGATCGGCTTTATCGGGATCGGTGTGATGATCGGGCTTGCCTGGGCGCTGAGTGAGCGGCGCGGGCGGATCGGGTGGAGGCTGGTTGGGGGGGGGATCGCGTTGCAGTTCGCGCTTGCGGTTGTGGTGCTGCGGGTGCCCGGCGCGCGGGAGGCGTTTGACGGTGTTGCGTGGGTGGTGAACGGGGTGATCGAGCAGGCGGACGAGGGGATCGAGTTTGTGTTTGGGTCCGAGCTTGGGCGCGTAGATGGGCCGGCGGGCTTTGTGTTTGCGTTTCGTGCGCTGCCGGTGATTGTGTTCTTTGCGTCGTTGATGGCGCTGCTGTTTCACGTTGGATTGATGCAGCGTGTGATCTGGGTGCTTGCCTGGGTATTGCGGCGGACGATGGGAGTGACGGGCGCGGAGGCGCTGGCGATGGCGGCGAATGTATTCGTTGGGCAGACGGAGGCACCGTTGATGGTGAAGCCGCTGCTCGAGCGGATGACACGAGCGCAGCTGATGACATTGATGGTGGGCGGGTTCGCGACGATCGCGGGGAGTGTGCTGGCGGCGTATGTGACGATGCTTGGCGGCGGTGACGAGGCGTCGCGGATTCTATTTGCCAAGCACCTGATCACGGCGAGCGTGCTGAGCGCGCCGGCGGCGCTGGTGATGGCGCGGATATTGGTTCCGGAAACGGAGACGCCGCCACCCGAGACCAAAGAGGAGTTGCACACGGCTGGAGGGGAGCGGCACGCGAACGCGCTGGACGCGGCGGCGGTCGGCGCGACGGATGGTTTGCGGCTTGCGCTGAATGTTGCGGCGATGCTGGTGGCGTTTGTTTCGATTGTTGCGCTGGTGAACTGGCCCTTGCGTGAGATCAGCGAGAGCGCGTGGTGGGCGGCTCGCGGGTGGGGCGAGATGAGTGTGCAGAACGGGTTGGGCGTGGTGTTCTCGCCGCTTGCTTATGTGATGGGCGTGCCGATGGACGAGATCGGGATGGTCGGTCGGCTGATGGGGGAGAAGGTGGTAGCGACGGAGTACATCGCGTACCAGTCTTTGGCGGGGATGGTGCGCGAGGATGCGCTGAGCGAGCGCGGGGCGATGATCAGTGCGTATGCGCTATGCGGGTTCGCAAACTTTGCTTCTATTGGTATTCAGATCGGTGGATTGAGCGCGCTGGCGCCGGGGAGAAGGCAGGAGTTCAGCAGGCTTGCGGTACGGGCGATGTGCGGCGGCGCGCTGGCGAGTTGGATGACGGCGTGTGTGGCGGGGAT
>JAJDDG010000078.1 GCA_029260435.1 Phycisphaerales bacterium
ATCCTCGCCGCCGTGGCACTGCACGCACTCAAGTGATTCGTGCGGCGGAACAAGCGGGAACCCTGTCAGAGCATGCTCATCGATCCCCATCTCCGCGTCCGGATACCCGAAGCTCTCGTGCGCGGGGGAGTGACACTCCCCGCAGGTCTGCTCATGGATCCCGATGCCAATTCGTGCGCCAACGAGTTGGATAAACCCCTCGCGATGGGGCGACTCGTGGCACGCCGAGCATGCGCGGACCATCAATTGCTCACGAGATTCCTCGTCCTCGATGCCGATCCTCTCGCCATCGTGACAGTCGCGGCACGCATGCCCCGCGTGCGAGTCCGCAAGGGGGAAACGCAGGTCGTGCTCGAACGAAGCAACAGTGTCGAACGGATCATCCTGCCCATGACACCGGACGCACGTCGATCCGTACTCGTTGTCGTGCGGATCCTCATGACACGAAACGCATGCCTGCGATAGCCCGAGGTACCTCCGCTCCCCTTCCAGAAGCGAATAGTTGTGCGCATCGTCATGGCACGCCTCGCAGTCGAGTGTCTGGTGGACGCCCTCAAGCTCGAACCCACCGACATGCTCGTGCGCATATTCAGCGATGTTGTGCACGCCGATGAGCGAAAATGTCTGCTCAGACACAAGCGCAACGCTCCCGCCGGTGTGCTCGAAATGGCACGCAACACACCGCGCATCCTGCGTAGCCCCAAGGATGCCATGAACGCCGATGTCGTTCTCGATCTGTGCGCCGATCGTCTCGTGACACACAACGCACGCGCCATCCATCGAGAGCGGCGCCGTGCCGTGGCACTCGGCACACCCGTCCGGACCCTGCAAAACCGTGACCAACGCGTGGCTCGGATGCAGCGCCCCCGGCGATGACATCTGCCGCGATTCCCAATACAGCGCACAGCCCACAACAACGAGCGACAGCGCAGCGATTCCAAGATTGACAAGCTTCATGGCATCCCTCCACCCGAAACCGAGATAGTGTCCCACGGCAACGTCGCGTACCGCAACGCGGTGATGATATGCACCACCGCCAGCGATACCATCATCAACGCGAGCCAACGGTGGATATACCGCCACGACGAGAGCACCGAACGGATCTCCTCGTAGTGCTGCACCAGAAGATTCATCCGGAACGCCTTGCGTGCAAGCAATATCACACGCCGCACTTCCCGCGGCGGGATATCCTCAGCTTGTCCGCTTATGCGAATCCGCTTGAGCGCCCTGCGCAGACGCACCTGGCTCGCGATCAGCCGTCCGATCCGCACGTGCAGCCCGGCCCGCCACCGCACCGTCTGAATCAGCGATTCGATCTCCTTCCGAGCTGTACTCCCAAATCCTCTGTCGAGTCGGTCCCAATCACCCGTCAGCGCACGCATCCTGATCCGGATTTCTTCAAGCGAGAGCTCAGCGCCGTTCGCCGCGTGCGGCATAAACGCGTACAGATACCGACCCAACCCACCAGCGACAATCACAATGATCAGCGCACCCAGCGCGTGCCCACCTACGCTGTGACGCATCGAAAACCCAGCATGCACCAGCACAAACAGGATCGACGCCACACCCGAAAACACGTGCGTCCCCAACCACAACCGAAGCGACCCCGGGATCCACCGACCTAACTTGGTCGTCCGCTTGATCAGGTAGAGCAGATTCCACGCAAACATCGTGCACGCGAGCACACCGAAGGCCGCGCCAAACATCGAGGCCGGGCGCAACGAACTATGTACAGAATCACCCGGACGCAGAGACGCCGGCGTCGTGTAGTACTCATGATTCAAAAACGCCCAGAAGAAAATCCCAACCGACACCACAAGCAGCCCGCCCATCGCAATAATCACCGCGCTCGCCTTCTCGATGATCTCCGTAGGCACCGGGCGGTCCTCCGGGTCAAACGAAACGCCCGCGTCCTCGAGCAGCTTGAAGGGCGGGATCCCCCCCGCGAACACAAACACCTCGTCGTTCTCGATCACCTCCGTCTCCGCCGCATCGCCTTTGCCGATACGGATTGTCACACTCCCCTTGTCGATCCGTTCGATGTCGCTCTCGTACAGCACCCGAACTCTTTCGCTCTGGATCGCCTTATCAATCCGAGTCTGGTTGCGCGCCTTGATGCGGAAGAACGCGTGTTTCCTGTACGAAATCGTGACCTCGTTGCCCGGCTGCTCGCTCAGCCCGACCGCCGCCTCGATCGCGCTGTCCCCTCCACCGACAACCAGGATGCGCCGCCCCTTGTACGACTCCGCGTCGAGCAAGGAATACGCCACCTTTGGCAGATCCTCCCCCTCCACGCCAAGCTTGCGCGGCGTGCCCCGCCGACCGAGCGCCAGACACACATGCCGCGCGTAATAATCCCCACCCGTTGTCTTGACCTCGTACACCCCGTCCCCGCGCCGAGCAATACCTGTCACGCGAACACCCAAATCAATCGGCAACCGATGCTTCGAATACAACTCGTTCCAGAGATCCTCCAACTCCTCCTTCTGGTAGTCCAGCCGAGGCAGCTTGCCGTGCAGCGGAAGATGCATCGGCTGCGTCATCACGAGCTTCCGCCGCGGGTAAGACGCCACCGTCCCGCCGATACGATCGCCCTGCTCGATGGTCCGAAAGTCCAGCCCCAGTTCCTTCGCCCGCAGCGAACACGCGATCCCCGCAGGCCCCGCGCCGACAACCAGAAGCTCCAGCACCCCGCCCGATGCGGGTTCCCCCTCGATCAATACCTCTGCGGACGCCTCACCATCGCGCCCGCGCACGACCGCATCCGCCACCGCCGTGCCGTGCGCCACCGCCGTGCGCACCAGCGCATACCCGCTGAGCTCACCCGCAATGTACATCCCCGGCATCCCCGCCACCTCGAGAGATTCATTGATCGCCGGCAGGTCTCTTCGTGATGACAGATCACCGATCGTCACCGCGATACCCGCCGTAGGACACACCGCCGCGCACCGCGCGTGCCCCACACACCTCGCCCCATGCACAACCACCGCCTGCCCGTGCAACATCGCCAGCACGCCCTCCTCCGGGCACGCCTTCACGCACAACCCACATCCGATGCATTCAGAAAGATCAATATCCGGATGGAGCAGCCTGGCCTTGTGACTCCCCCGATCCACCGCGTCGCGCAGTTCCACCATCCCCTCGTCCATTGCGCGAAGCTCGGCGCGCCTGCGAAGCAGGAGCAACAACATCAGCGCCAGTACGACACCGAAACCAAACACCATAACCAACGCAGAACCCTGCACCTGAACGAAGCTCCCTCAAGCGGCGCACACGAATCATTCCTGCTGGTTGCGCATCTCCATCCGCGCACCACAGATATCGACAATCTACAGCGGAACATCGCCCCCGAAGCGCACGCACACCCCATGCGCAACACGCACACACGACACAACCAGCAGGCGGCGCGTGCATACCCACCACCCGGCTGATATCCGCCGCGGGGTCGCGCACATACGAAACGCATGGCTGATATGAGCCCGCCCCGACCGCCCCCACACGCCTCATATAAACGAAATATTATTCCCACTCGTCAACATGCCTATCGGCGCGTTTTACCCTGTTTTTACAGTGCATTCTTGGGCGGACTGTCTGGATCGGTTGCCCGTATTGCACACCCGAAACTCGCCCCCACACCCTCCCACGCACGCCGCCCGCCGATGACGCACGAAAATTATTCAATCAAATCCACTACCTACCCCGGGATCGACCTGCCGTGCGGGTCCGTCTCCGCCCCGCCGCTCGGCTCCACCGGTATGTGCTCGAGGTACTCCGCAGGGTCATGCACATGATCCGGCGCAAACCCCGCCTCGCCGACAAGGTAATCCTCCCACAACCGGTGCCTGCGGATCACCCGCGCCGCGGCGCACTCCCCCGTATCCGTGAGCGACAACCATCCATCGTCGTTCGAAACATGCCCGCCACGCACCGCGCCGCGCAGCGCCTTGCCGAACGAATGCCCGATCAGCATCGCCGCGACCTGCCCAACGCCGACAGACGCCTCCCCCACTTCCTTCCTCCGATACAGCGCAGCCAGCAGATCATCCGCCGCCATGCCGCGCGCCAGCGATCGCCGCCGCGCCCACCGATGCACCACCCCATGCCTGGGCGACGCGAACACCACCACAACCAGCAGCACCCCCGCGACCAGCGCCATACTCCCCGCCGCGTTCACCGAATCCTTCCCGAACCACCCGGGCACCGCGCTCGCCGCGATATACCCGCCAACGCCGCACGCGATCGCGAGAAGCACACTGATCCAAACCTGCACGCCGAGCCGGTCGGTCATCAGCCGCGCCGCCGCCGCGGGGCACACCAGCATCGCGATTACCATGATCGATCCCACCGCCTCGAACGACGCCACCGTCGCCACCGCGACAAACACCATCAACACATAGTGCAGCACCCCCGCGTGATACCCCTGTGTCGTCGCCAACTCAGAATCAAACGCCGCGATCCGCAGCTCCTTGAACAACACCGCAACAAACACCGACGCCGCAATACACACCACCACCAGCATCGTCACCTGCCGTGGCACCGCCCCGAACGTCCCCCAATCGAGCAATCCCGACAGCGTATCCGGTGCGCCATACCACACCAACGTCTCAAGCTGTCCGTGCAGCACGCAATCCGCATCCAGATCAACCTGCCCAAGATGTTCAACCTGCCGGATCAGCAACACACCGAGCGCAAACAGCACCGAGAACACCACACCCATCGCCGCGCCGGGTTCAACGCGACCAAGCTTTTTAACCAGCTCGACCAGCACCACCGTCGCAACACCCGCGGCCGCCGCGCCAATAAACATCGCCACCGGGTCGCGCGTCGATGTCACAATAAACGCGATCACCAATCCGGGCAGCACGCTATGACTGATCGCGTCGCCCATCAGGCTCAACCGGCGCAGCACCAGAAAGTTCCCCAACACCCCGCACGTCACCGCCGCGAGTGTGCCCGCCAATATCGGAAACAGATCCGCACCGATCGAGAGTTCCATCACCTCGCCACCCCCACTCCATCCGACACCACGATCCCCCGCGCGCCAAGCTGTGTCTCCAATTCCCGGATCAACTCGTCGCTCAGCACATGCTCCACCTGGTCCACAGACCAATCAACATGGCTCGGCGCGATGTCGGCGTAACTCACAAGGTACTGCTCCCACAGCCTGTGATTCCGCCGCACACGCGCACCCTGCCGCACGCCCTCCTCTGTCAACTCAATCCCATCCCGAGTACGCCGTGCGAGCCTTCTCCAATAGAGCCCCGCCCGCACCACGGGCCCGAATACAACAGACCACACCCCAATGCGCACCGCACGCGAGATCTCACGCGATGTCAGCGCGAACCGGCCCCCGGACTCCCCGCGCCCGTACGCCTCCTCCAGCAGATGCTCGCCCGCGATCCGCAGGCTCACCATGCCCCGCCGCACACCCGCCGAGATCACACCCCGCTTCGGTGCGCACACCATGCTGATCGCAAAGATCACCCCGCTCGTCAGCACAATCACCGCACCCGCTGGCTTGCGAGGCATGAGCGCGGACACAACAGACCCAAAATACCCACTCGCCGCACCGATCAACCCCGCGAGCACCACCAACGCCCACAAACGTTCGCTCCAAAATCGAGCCGAGACCGCCGGGATAATCAGCATCGCCACCACCAGGATCAGCCCGACCGCCTGCAACCCCGCCACCGTCACCGCAACCACGAGCCCCATCATGATCAGATCGATCGCGCTCACCGACCAACCGTTCACCCTCGCGAACGATTCATTGAAGCAGACCAGCGCAAACTCCTTAAGAAACAACACCGTCGCAACAACCGCGACAACCGCGATCGCGCCCATCAGCATCGCGTCGCGCTCGCTCATCGCCGCGGTCTGCCCGTATATAAACTTATTTAATCCCGCCGCGCCGCTCGCCGCGTTCACCTGGATATAGCTCAACACAACCACCCCCGCGCCGAAAAATACGCTCAGCACAATCCCGATCGCCGCATCCTCGCGCAGCCGCGTGTAGCGCAATATCCCCTGAATACAGACCACCCCGATCACACCCGTCACCGTCGCGCCAAGCAGCAGCACCGCCAGCGACCGCCCATCAACACCCATCCAACCGCCAACAAGAAACGCCAGCCCGATGCCCGGCAGCGTCGCATGACTCAGCGCATCAGTCATCAACGAACGCTTGCGCAACAACGCAAACACACCGATCACACCCGCCGCCAGCCCGAGTAGCGTCGTCCCCATGATCACAATATTCGTGTTGTACCCCGCGCGAAACATCAGCGTCTCGATGATCTCAGACCACCCGGGCAACTCATCGCCCACAACCGCGATCGATCCACCGCCGCCTGCCATCACCTGCCCCCCGCCCGTGCGATCGCCTCCGCCGCCTCGGACAGCAGCGTCAACCGACCGCCATACGTTTTATGCAGGTTCTCCCGCGTAAACACATCCTCCACCGCGCCCGCAGCCACAACCCGCATATTGAGCAAAATCACCCGATCGAAATACTCCGCCACCGTCTGCAGATCATGATGCACCGCGATCACCGTCTTCCCCTGCCCCTTCAATTCACGCAGCACCTCCACAATCGCCCGCTCCGTCGCCGCGTCCACACCCGCGAACGGCTCATCCATGAAATACAAATCCGCCTCCTGCGCCAGCGCACGCGCAAGGAATACTCGCTGCTGCTGACCCCCCGAGAGCATGCTGATCTGCCGATGCGCATACGCCCGCATCCCCACACGATCAAGACACTCCAGCCCCGCCTCCTTATGCGAACGCGTCACCGGCTTACACCAACCGATCTTCCGGTACCGACCCATGCACACCACATCCAGCGCGCTCACCGGGAAATCCCAGTCCACACTCTCCCGCTGCGGCACATACCCGATCCGTGATCGCGCCTGCCGATACGATCCGCCCCAGAACTCCACCTCTCCAGACGCCCGAGGCACCAACCCCAAACACGCCTTGATCAGCGTGCTCTTGCCAGCACCATTCGGCCCGACAATCGCGATCAACTGATTCGACGGCGCATCGTAATCCACATCCCACAACACCGGCTTCCTGTGATACGCCACCGTCACCGCGTGGATCGAGAGCGGGCTGTCAGAAGAATGCTCGGGCCGCGCACCAAGCCCGCCCCCCCCGCCCGATCCTTTTTTTACCTTCGATGCGCTCACCCGCCTGGCTCCCCGCGCATCCTGCCCTCGGGGACATCCCCGCCCAGCGCACGCGCGATCGTTGTCGCGTTGTGATCGATCATCCCGATGTACGTCCCCTCGTATGTCCCGCCGTCTCCCATCGCGTCGCTGAACAACTCCCCGCCAATAACAACGCTGTGCCCCCGCGCACCCGCGCCCGCAACGAGCGCGCTGATATTCCGCTCAGAGACCGTTGACTCTATAAATACAGCGCCTATGCCCCGCTCCACCAGCAGATCAACCAGCCGCTCGATATCCCGAACCCCCGCTTCCGACTCCGTCGAGATCCCCTGGATGCCAACAACCTCATACCCGAACCGCTCGCCAAAGTAATTAAATGCATCGTGCGCCGTCACCAGCACCCGCTTTCCCTCGGGCACGCTCGAAAGCACTCCCGCCGCGTACGCATCCAATTCCGCAAGCCGCACCATGTACGCCTCCGCGTTCGCGCTGAACACCGAAGCCCCATCCGGATCCACCTCGCTCAATTTATCCCGCACAACCCCCACCGCCCGCGACCACGCCACCGGATCCATCCACACATGCGGGTCGTACAGCCCATGAAATCCCTCCGGCTCAAGCAGGTACCCCTCGTCGATCAACTCCGTGACCGCGAACACCTTCTTGCCCGACGTCGCCGCGCGGATCAGCGAATCCGTCATCTTCCCTTCGAGCAGCAGCCCGTTGTAAAACACAACATCCGCATCCATCAACCGCCCCACGTCCGTCCGCGTCGCCTTGTACAGATGCGGATCAAC